>CAYOTQ010000043.1:0-8754 GCA_964406915.1 uncultured bacterium | reverse complement strand
ATGGAAAGATGGCTGAGTGGCCGAAAGCGCGTCCCTGCTAAGGACGTGTACCCCTAAAGGGTACCGAGGGTTCAAATCCCTCTCTTTCCGCATGGCCTCAATATTTTATTGAGGCCTTTTTTATTCTATAACTCACATTTCTGGTACAACATGAGTTATAGAAACAGGTTCTATAACTCATCTGAATTGTCAGGCTGTCTTGTGAGCGAGCAAGCTTACGACGTAGCTGATGCCGGCGACTAGTGCAATGGTGGCGCCTGCAGGAAGATCAAAGTGAAAGGCAAAAAACGTTCCAAAGAAGCAAAAGAGAATACTCAAAGCAACACTGATGGCCATCATTTTGGACAGTCGTGTGGTATAGAGGTTCGCAATGGTGGCAGGAAGTGTGAGCATGGTCATGACTAAGATGATTCCCACAACTTGCATCAGCAGCACTACCGTTATGGCAATTAAAACCAGCAAACAGAGATACAGACGGTTCACAGCAAGGCCTTGCATGCGCGCTTGTTGTTCGTCAAAGCAGATGGCAAGAAGGCGCTGATGAAGGAGCATCACAATTCCAATCGAGGCGATATCAAGCAGTGCAAGAGAGATGAGATCCTGGGGCGAGACCCATAAGAGGTTGCCGACGAGAAAATTGGTCAGCTCTACATTATAGCCGGGAGTTTGGGAGATAAAGAGGATGCCAATCGCCATTCCCACAGACCATACGGCAGCAATGACAGAATCTTCACGCTGCTTATAAGATTGATGAATCCAGCCAATGATAACTGCAGAGAGGATGCCGGCAAGTACAGCTCCTTGCAGGGGCGATGCCCAGGTAATACCTTTTGTTCGTTCCAGCCAAAGAAAAAAGCCGATGCCGGCAAGAATAGAGTGCGAAATGCTGCCGCCAATAAATGAGATGCGTTTTACCACCACATAAGAGCCGACGATCCCTCCAACGATAGAGGCGCCAATCCCTGCAAGTACGGCATATAAGAGCAGCGAATTTGAAAGAAGGGCGTGAATAAAATCAGTCATAGTTTAAAAAGTGGTTTTTGCAAAGTGTTCCTCTGGCGTCAAAATCAAGGGAAAGTGATAGAGTCCGAGGGCAAAGTGTTCACATACCTGCTCTGGAGCAAAACTCATCACACTGCCTTGGACGCACAAGACACGTTTGACTTTTTGGATAATGGCTCGAATATCGTGTGTGACCATGAGGCAGGTAATGTTGCCTTGAATGGTATGGAGTACATCGTAAATATCTGCCTCTGCCTGTACATCGACGCAGGCCATGGGCTCATCGAGCAGCAGAATTTTTGGCTGTTCTGCCAGAGCCCTGGCGATCAAAGCTCGTTGTGCTTGGCCTCCCGAGAGTGTTCCAAATGGACGGTGGCGAAAATCGACAAGCTTGACTTGTTCAAGGGCGTGCAGAGCCGCTTCTTTGTCTTCTTTGGAAAAGGAGCCCCACCAAGAGAGTCTGGACAGTCTGCCTTCGAGGACAAGTTCCATGACGCTAATCGGAAATTGCCTATCGCAATGCAGGGCTTGAGGGACGTAGGCAATACCGTTTGGATGTCTGGTAGGAGGTTTTTGAAAAATAGAGATTTTGCCTGCCCATGGTTGCAAAAATCCTATTAAGAGCTTGAGGAGAGTGGTCTTGCCGCCGCCGTTTGGGCCAATAATGCCGACGAATTCACCGCTATAGATATCAAAAGAGACCTTTTGGAGTACTGGCTGTGTGCGGCTATAGCCAAAAGAGACGTTATGAACAGAAATAGCAAGCTCTCTTTCGGTCATTCGTTTTGCAGTCCTTTGGCAATGCTGCTGCCGATGAAGCTCATGTTTTCAAAATAATTTTCGGCATAGGGGTCAAGTATCACTGTTCTGGCGCCTATCTGCTGTGCCACGAGGTCGGCTGCTTTTGTGCTGTACTGTTTTTGTATAAAGATTGTGGAGACTTTTGCTTGAGTGGCTTTATCGCACAAAATGGTAAGCTGCTTGGGCGAGGGATCTCTGCCTTCAAATTCGATGGACACTTGTTGGAGATGAAATTCGCGGCAGAAATAGCCATACGCAGGATGTGAGACAAAAAGAGTCTTGCCTTGCTGGCCTTTGAGCTCTTCATGAAGCGCTTGATCTAGCTGCTCGAGCTTTTGGATGACGCGGATGAGGCGTTCTTGAAAGAGCATGGCATGGTTGGGAAATGTTTTTGCAAGGGCTTCGGCGATCACTCGCGACTGCTGTTGCATCATTTTTGGGCTCATCCAAATGTGGGGATCTGCGCCGTGATCGTGATGGTGGTCGCATGTGGCGTGGAGAAGATCAAGCCCTTGCCTTAAATCGATGGTTTGCAGGGAGGGGTTTTGGGATTGAAGGGCGCGCAGGGCTTTGGCCTCAAAGGGCTCCCCAATGATAAACCAGAGAGTAGCTCTGGATGAGTTGAGAATTTGCTTTGGAGTGGGTTCAAAGGTATGGCTGCTGAAGCCGGCCGGGACCATAAGTTGTACATCGACGGTGGTACCGGCAAGTTCTCGTACGATACTTGCATAAGGAGCAACGCTGACCAAGACGAGAGGAGTCTCTCCTAAGAGAGAGCCCACGGAGGCCAGGAGGGTGATAATAAGAAGATAGAGCTGTTTCATGAGGAAAAGTATAAATCAATCGATAATTGTGATCGATTTTTTTTACTAATTTTTGTATTCTAGTAGCTCGCCAGCTTGGAGGGGTGTCCGAGCGGCTTAAGGAGCACGCTTGGAAAGCGTGTGTACGTTACAAGCGTACCGTGGGTTCGAATCCCACCCCCTCCGCCATTGCAATCAAATCTTATTTAAGGAATGAGCGGCCGATCAATAATATAGGCCACGCCATTCGGACCTTCGATATCACTCTGCATGACATTTGCATTATTTACTGTGATATGGCCGTTTTGAATATGAACTGTCACGTCTTTACCATTGACAGTCCTGTAGGCTTTGTCTTTTAAGTGTTTGGACATATATTTGCCCATAATCACATGGTAGTTGACAAACTCGGCAAGGGTGTCCCTATTTTCTGGCTTTTGAAGGTCGGCAAGTTTGTTTTGGTCCATCTTTGCAAAAGCGCTGTTATCTGGGGCAAACAGGGTATAAGGGCCTGGGGCTTGGAAAAAGTTCCAAAGACCTGCTTTTATCACGAGATCTCTGAATGTTGACAGTTCTGTGCGGCCCACGAGGTTTGGGTAGGCAATATGTTCTGGGACGGACGATGGAGGCGGCTCGGCACACATGATTGGAGAAGACAGGCTAAGAGCTGCAGCAATAATGAAAAGATACAATTTCATAAAATCATCCATTTACGTATATGTATCTCTTCGTATCAAATAGAATTAAGAAAATCAAGAAAATTATAGAAAGCTGGATAAATTGGAGTTAAAAGATAGTCCTTTATGAATGAAGTGACGTGTAAGATTCTCTATGACAATTGCAAAGAAAATGATGACCTGCAGGCAGGATGGGGATTTTCCACGCTCATAGAGGCAGGGGATCACACTCTGCTTTTTGACACAGGCAACGATGCTGCAGCCTTCTTTTCCAATGCAAAAAAAATGGGCATTGACTATCACGCTATCACCGACGTAGTCTTTTCGCATAAGCACAAAGATCACATCACCGGATATGCAGAAATCCTCAAAAAACTACGCGAAGATGTTCGGATATTTGTGCCTCCTGGATTCCAAATGAAAGGAATTCCTTCTAAGCTGCGTGTGCAAACAGTACCTGATTTTGCGGTCATTGGAGATAATATCTTTTCTCTCGTTCTTCGAGGAGGTTTTTTTCTAAAGGAGCAGGCGCTGATCTTGGAGATGGACAAGGGACTAGTGGTGGTGACTGGATGTGCCCATCCCGGCATTGTGCAGATTCTGAAAGCAGCGCAAGATCGACTCAAGAAGCCGCTATATTGTGTATTAGGAGGATTTCACATATTTCGTAAAACAAGAGGTGCGGTGACTAATATAGTAAAAGAATTTCAGGATCTGCAGGTGCAGCAAGTGGCTCCTTGTCACTGTTCAGGAGCGCATGCCATTGCCCAATTTCAAGAAGCCTATAGCAACAGTTTTTATAAAATTGGCACTGGATCGGTCCTGAAAATCACCTGATGCATGCTATGATGGAGTGAGTGGCAAAAGTTGATCTCTCTTGATGGGTTTTGTACAGTCCTGGAATTGCGTGAACGTGAATTTCTGAGAACCTGTTTAAATAAATTTTTAAAAAAGGATGAGCAGGATCGCCTACGTCTGCAGGATCAAGGAAAAAGTCGCATGCGCAGGTATTGTCAGTTCAAAGCTTATCATTGGAATCTGCTATAAAGTATTATCTCTTCTTGCCTATCCTGCCGCCGTAGGCGATCCTGCAAGCGCAGCGGATCCTGTTATTAACATTCAATAGCTGATTTTTCGATCTTGCCTGTCAATCTGTTGGGATATCCATCAGCGCGTCTACGAGCGTGCCTGTGGAATGCCACGTGTCAGAGTCGATTTTGCCTGGAAAGCCTTTGATCCATCCCCAGCCTTTGCCTCGAAAATCGCTATCGACAATCACCAGCCGCTTGTCTGCTTCGAGTCCTTTCGCTTTCTCTAGCCTTTCAAAAAACATCTTGGCTGTTGTCAGCATCGCATTCACATGAGTGTGCACTTCCTGCTCGCTCCGGAAGGCATTGCCAAAATCTGCCTGAATAAAGAGAAGCAGGTGATCGCTTACAGCATAATAGTGCATCGCATTGCTTGAGATTCCACGCCCTGCCATTCCAAACAGCACATAGTTCGATACTTTTTTTGATAGAGCCTCTTGAAGAAGAGGCTCTAGATCGTATATCGCGCCTACATCGTCTCGGGAGCTAAAAAGCCCGGGTTGAAGCTGCTTGATTTTCTCTTTTTCATTTGTAGGGACAAAAGGCATACGCAGCTGAAGTTGTTGAAAATAGCTTTCTGCCTCATGTATAGCTCCACTGATACTCATTCTTCTCTCCACGCTCGGATATGGTTCCACCCTTCTTTATTACTATCATAGACCAAAAGCTCGCGCATAAGGTAGCTGTTATTGCTGTCCATGCGGGCCATTACTTTTGGGCTAAGAAGCTCTTCTTTAGAAGCGACTACCGTACATGTGTCTTTGTTGTTGATATGTTCGCGCAGCCTTCTGAGACGATCTATAGTAGCCTCGATTTCTGCGTCCGATATATGCAAAGAAAGCTCTGCATGTAAGGTTTCTCGATTGTCATATAGATCATTGATTTGCTTCTGGATAGCGCTCGTAATGACAGTAGGTAATCTGAGCATGAGGGAGGCATTGTTCGGAATTAAACGCATTAGGTGAGGCTGCTTGCGAACATCCACATCTTTTGGCATGGACGCTACACCAAAGCTGCAGTCTTGATCGATACCTGTCACCTGGCCAGTTTTTGGATCGATAAAATAGTTGCCTGGGTGGCGGTCAACTTGACCTGTAATCACATCGAGCACTTGAAGTTTGATTAGTCCCTCGGCAGTCGTAGCATTATGTGGATCAAAAGAGAATTCTTCCTTAAATCCAACGAGTGTACCTTTATTCGTAATAATCACTTTCTTGAAATTCAATTGCTCTGCCATCCACTCTAATTGATCGGGCTGTAGCTCCCATTTTTTTTCTTCAAGAAATGTCTTTACGTTAGGGTGCTCTGAGAGATCAATATTGACTTCTCTGCCTTTTACTTTTGGACTTTTGCCCTCGGCTTTTTCCATGAAAATGCCGCGCTTTCCGTTGACAACAGCAAAATCTGTATGGACAGAAATAGGGCTGTCTTTAAAAAGCAGCTTATCGACGACGGAACTGGCGACTGCTCGATGAGCCAGATGCCCATCATTGCCTGCCGGGATCCCAGAGGCAGTAGCTGTTCCAAAATATTGTTCTTTTGCTTGTATTTTCATAGGCAATTCGGCAGGGTCGGGTTTGAAGACAATCTGCCTGTCCGGCAGTGTCACAAGATCTACCTGGTTGACGGCTCCACCCCCTAGTACCTTGGTATGTGTGTCAGGAACTTGCCATACTGCGGTGCGTAGCGCATCAATCATAGAGTTGATTTGCGAGAGCTCTTTTTGAGTAAATCGTGATGGTTGTGCCGCGATCGCCATTCTGGCTCCTCGATAAATGCTTGTAAGCACCTCTCGGTCATATCCTCGAAATTCTCGTGGGCTGACGTCAGTTAATGTCTTGAGCTGCTGTTCAGAAGCTCTCGAGACCATCTGTTCAAGAACCTGTTTCCAATCACTTTGTGACTTGATACCATCTGCTTGTTGATTAAATGTTGTAAAAGAACTCTCTTGGCGCACAAAAACACAATCTAATAACTCGTCGTAAAGGAAGCTGTCATCAAGTGATAGGTCTCGTTCTGGCGCAATTTTGACCTGCTCGGACGAGAGGTCAATTCCCAAGTTCTTTTTGGCATCCTCGAAATTTTTAAAGATCCAATTTCCGTATTGAATTTTTCCATTTTCAAGCACTGTAATTGGCTGTTTGATCGCAGGTTGACGGCTCTCCAGTAAAAAATCGCCAGCTATTCCTTCAGTAACTTGGGTGAGGATAAATGGGGCAGTTTCGCGTTGTTCGGCCGGGGCGTCTTTAGCACATAGCGCTTGAAGGCTCTGAATCTCGCTGATCTGCTTTTCTCTTGCTTGCAAAGACTGGTACGAGCGCATGTGCATCCTGTCTTCTTTGAGCGGCTCTGAAGCAACACGCGGTTTTAGAAAAGCTGCAATGGTAGTATATGGTTTGCCATTAATCTCATATCCGGGTTGGTAGACGATCGTTTTTTTCTCAGATGTGCGAATCCACCCAGTGACCTCTTCTCTTTGGATGTGTTGAATCTTGATTTCACGGTAGGGATACGCCTTCACTCCGGTAGATTCACGAATGTATACAACATGAGGTGTTGCTTGTGCATCTAGCATATATGTGCCGATTGGCTGCTGGTCTAAATAGGTCTTGATGTCAGTTTCACGAAGCTCTTTAGCGTAACTTTGAAGACATTCATCGAGATCTTTGTATACTTTATCCCCTTGATGCAATTTGCCTTCGGTGTCCATCTCAAAAGAGGCTTGGACAGACACTTCTCCTTTGTCGTCAAGGAGCAAAAACTCATAGCGATTGTCGCCTTCTGGGGCTTTGTCAATGGTATAGGTCCATGCAGATCGCTCTTGGTTGAGCGGAGGTTTTATGAGATCTTTGAGTTTCTGTTCGCCTGGATTTTTGGGGATCTCTTTAACTGCTGGGATCTCAGGAGGCACTTCTTCCACCTTCTTCCAATCCATGTGGAGGTTACTAAATAATGTTTCCAGCGCTGTCTTGTTTATGCCTTCTGCGAGCTCTAAACGAGAGATCTTTCTGTTTTGAATATGATCAAGCAATTTGTCGAGTCTTTGTTTGCATTTGATAATCTTGGCGCCATTGCTCCATGTTTTGATTTCATTTTCGCTATATCGGCTGCATAGCTCATGCAAGTTTTTAAGTTGCTCAGCAGTCTTGCTCCCTTCTGCAATGACATAGTTATTCTTTTTGAAGAGGAGGGAAAACCAGTATTTCGGATTCCATTTTGAGTGGATAGAAAGATGCGGCTGGTCTCCTTCTTTCACTGTGGTAATATAAAGCTTCGATATCTCCTCATTAACCTTATCTTCAGGAAGATCTCCCAAGGCATCGTCAAACTGAACGGCAAGATCGAGAATGGGGTTCAAATCTGCAGGGGCTTGGGTAGAGGCTGGGTCCATGATCATCCTTCCTTTTCCCTGCAAATATCAATAAAGAAATTATTTTACACTAATTTTTTTGCTTGGCCGCCATTCTTTTATACATTCTGCTTTGTGTCATCAGGACTTGCCAGGCCACGAGCCTGCACAAATCTTCAGAATCCCAAGTCACCCCGGAGCAACCTTCTTTAGCGAGAGGATATACGAGAGTATATTCTTCGTTGCAGTGGCTGATACGAACTTTTACTTTCACCATGCCGTCTGTATTGGTGATGGAGCATTCTACCGGTTTTTCAACAGCTTTCGTCTTTTCAGTAGCTGTGCTTTTTTCTAGAAACCAGCGATTTATTTTGAATGAATGCGAAGACTTAAGTATAGATTTTTTTTGATTTAAAAAGGGGTCTAGCGAGTCTAGTGAATACAGCAGCGGAGTTGTGCTTCGGCTGAGCAGCTCTTCAGACAGGAGGGAATAAGAGATAGCTCCATTTGACCCTTTGATGCAGTAGATGTTGCCAAGGGCAGCAAAACTCTCTGGTGCAGTCGGGGGGGTGTCTATCATATGCCTTCCACGAACAACTCTCTGTATATGTGACGACACACTAGTGGCAAAGGAATGCAGTTGAGAAGTATGTCTCACTTGGGAGATCTGTTCAGGTCGCGCGGTTTTGTCTCCAAGAAATTTCTTTAACATCGCTTCGTAATTTGAATAGAGGATTCCATTTTTTGTATGGAGATACTCAAGGTCTTTTTGTGGGATGTTGAGAGTAAATGTCTCAGTGACTGTTTCTAATGACTCAAGGTTTTTTGTAATTGAGAGTTCCAGATTATATTTTTGAGAGTCGTTCAACACCCATTCGTAGACATATCCAGGAAGGTAGTGCCAATGAGAAGTGGCGGCAGATATATAGATGCCTTTGTTCTTGTCTTGTGGATATGGCAGATGAGAGAGGGTAATTGCCGGAAGAAGAGAGGCGGAGAGTGAATTCAAATTACTTACAGAAAGAAGTGTGCAT
>CAYOTQ010000042.1:0-8807 GCA_964406915.1 uncultured bacterium | reverse complement strand
TGCGCTGCTTCAAGAAAGGCAGGATCTGCTAGCAGCTCTTGGACTGTCTCAAACCCTTGTGCTCCGCGTTCATCTAAAAGCATGCGAAGCGTGTTATTTGGAACTTTCTGTGTCAAATACCAGATGCGGCTTTGGTAATGAGTCAGTATGTCGATAGCTTTGGTTTCCACATAGTACTCAGTGCCATGAAGATAATCGTGGCCATTAAGAAGAGAAGCCACTCCCGGCTGTACTTCACATATTTTGATGCCATACTCCGGATCATATTTCATGTCTGCTACAAAAAAGCTGATATCTGCACGAGAGGCTGCTTGAGCTATGCTAGGTGTAAAAAATGGACAGAGGGTAAGAAGGAGAAAAAGATAATACATATGGTACCTATAATGAGTTTGCGGGATCTTAAATGATTCTCAATTAAGCGGAAATTTATTTTTTGATGATCTGTCTGCCAATAAGGCGAATGGTTCTTCTGGCAGCCGTTTGAGCAGCATGGGCTAAAATCAGAAGGGGAAAGATGAGGATAGAAAGAATGAGCCGGGACACTGTAAGACACAGACGCTTGCATCTCTGGTCTTTTTTGTGCTCGTCCATATGGATAATCAGAGATTGTTCGTGTGTAGAGTACATGTGGGCATGGGCAGG
Organism: uncultured bacterium; assembly: GCA_964406915.1. GTDB lineage: Bacteria > Chlamydiota > Chlamydiia > Chlamydiales > FEN-1388 > CAYOTQ01. The sequence continues at coordinate 8,165 of CAYOTQ010000042.1, read as the reverse complement.
CACGCCGCTATACTTCTGTTCTCCGATTACTTCAAAATAGTTGACGCCTCTTTTTGCCTCCAGGTCAAGATAAGAGGTAGGATCCCCTTTTTGACAAAAGAAATTGATTTCCGGAGGGTGCGAGGAGCTGTTCATGATCTCCTCTAGTTTTTGTAGATCATAAGATGAAAATCCCGGCGCGGCATAGGCCATGACTTTTTGAACCGCTTGAGGAAAATTGAGAGCTGTGCGCCATGCTTGTGCGCCTCCAAGGCTTTTTCCATACACAATGGCTGGCTTCTGTTTGGTGTTGGTCTCGAGCCAGTCGCGAATCTGTTGTTTTCCTATGCAAAACGCATAGGCGCCTACAGAGGCTCCTGGATTTATATCTGTCAGGAGGCTCAGGCTAAATCCCTTGTCGGCAGGGTAGGTGGTACCTTTAAAAAGCAGCAGCGGAGGGGTGGGACCTTTCGCAGCAAGCCCAATCGCGACAATTTGTGAGCCCATCCACTTTGGAGTCAGATGAATGTGCTGCACTGTATAGGGAGCCAATTGCCATATCCCATCACTGTACACCGGGACTTTGATCTCTTCATTCTGCCCGGGAGAAAGAAACGGAAGTAGAGAGAGCAGATCGCCAATAATCATTTCCATATGAAAGCGCTCGCTGTCAGAATGCGGGTTTGTTGACAGCTGCTGATACATGTCTTCAAAAATAGTGGAGACTAGTTGCCGAGCTTCTTGGAGAAGTTGAGGATTTTTCTTGCATATGATGGCATGCAGAAGCATTCTATCTTGCAACAACTCATGTGTGCTTGCTCGCCCTCGCATCGCTTCAAAGAAGACTGTTTTTATGCGTGAATCGAGTGTTACACCTGGCTTCCATGGAGTCTTTGCACTGACTAAAATGGCTCTGACAGCAGATAAAAGGAGCTCTTGTTGATCGTTATTTGGGGTGTGGCCACGTTTCCATTCTTTTGGCGACAAAGTGCCATGTTCTTTGAGGTATCTGAAAGCTGCGTGCGTGATAGTTTTGACATGTGCATGAGCGAGCGCTTGCTCTCCATATTCCCTTGCCAGATAGGTTTCGACAATTGTGTAGGCAGAGCCAAGCTGAGACTTGGGGGGTATTGTCACAGCAGTTCCTTGCTTATATTTTTTTTGCTTATATTTTCTTTGAATTAAAGCAGAAAAATGTTTAGCGCAAGAGAGAATCACGCATCTGTAGCAAGGAGTGCTTGTACAAAGGCTTTTGGATCAAAAGGGGCAAAATCATTGATTGTCTCGCCCATAGAAATGAATTTGATGGGGACTTGTAGAGCGCGCTGGATCGCAAAGGCTGTGCCGCCCTTGGCTGTGCCATCGAGCTTTGTGAGGATGATTCCAGAGAGAGGAGTGGACTCATGAAAGGCTTTTGCTTGCTCAAGGCCGTTTTGGCCGACCGTAGCATCCATGACAAGCAAGGTTTCGTGAGGGCTATCAGGAAGCAGCTTGTGACAGGAGCGTCTAATCTTTTCAAGTTCTTTCATTAAATGAGTCTTGTTTTCAAGTCTCCCTGCAGTATCTATAAGCAGGTAGTCATACCCTTTTGCCTGCGCTTTTGCAATGGCATCAAATGCGACAGCAGCAGGATCGCTCTTGTAATTGGCAGAGACAAGATCTACTCCAAGGCGGTCTGCCCAAATAGCCAGCTGTTCTTGAGCGCCTGCGCGGAAGGTGTCTGCACCAGCAAGGAGCACCTTATTTCCCTCTTCCTTCAAAGATTTTGTCAGTTTTGCAATAGAGGTGGTTTTGCCATTTCCATTGACGCCTACAATCAAAATGACGGTGGGAGCGGCAGATGCTTTGAAAAGCGAGGTATCGGCGATAAGGAGCTGAGCGGTGAGCTGTTCTTGCAAAAAGGAGAGGATTTCTGTGGAAGCGGCTTTTGGATATGCACGGAGAAATTTTCGTGTTTTTTCAACCAGCTCACGGGTTGTCGGCAGTCCAAGGTCTGCTTCGAAAAAGAGCTCTTCGAGTCCTTCAATGAGTTCTTCGTCTACTTTTGTAGCAAACAGATTCCTCAGGCGATCTGCAAAGAACGAGCGGCTTTTTTGCAGGGCCGATTTGAGGGCGCTAAAACTTGCCTTTAAGAACTGAAGAACCATGTATCTGCTCCGAAAAGAAAACTATGATAGCTGGTCACAAGATATTGTCACAAGTTCTTGCTATAGGATCGCTTGTCATAATTTTTTCATTTACTCTAAAACGCCAATTACTTCATATCATCAAGGAAACAAACTATTGGTTGACTCGCATGTACTTGCATGAATTTCAAACAAAGCAGCTTCTCAAAAAGTATGGCATCACCGTGCCTGAAGGAATCGTTGTCTCAACAGTGGAGGAATTAGAGAGTATTGCCGGCTTGGATAAAGCTGTACTCAAGATTCAGGTACACGCTGGCGGCAGGGGAAAGGCAGGGGGGGTGAGGTTCGCAACATCCCCGCAAGAGATCCGAGAGCATGGCAGACAACTTTTGGGCATGCATGTGGTGACGGCGCAAACAGGCGCTGCAGGCATAACGACCGAGAAAATATTGATAGAAGCTCCTGCAGAGTTTGAAAGAGAGTTTTATCTTGGAATGATCATCGACAGAAATGAAGCGGCAGCATCAATCATTGTCTCGCCTGAAGGCGGTATGGAAATAGAGGAAATTGCCAAGACGATGCCAGAGAAAATCTTGGTCGAAAAAGTACCGCCGACACGAAAACTGCATCGATTCCAGCAGGCGCGGATTGCAAAATTTTTAGGGCTCAGCGCGCAGGCAGCCCGACAGATGTGCCAGGTTGTCGATGCTCTGGTAGCCCTGTTTTTTGACTCTGAAGCACTTTTATTGGAAATTAACCCCCTAGTCCTCCAGTCAGAGGGCTTTGTAGCACTGGATGCAAAAGCGCAGATCGATGATAACGCGCTCTTTCGACAGCCAGAGCTGGCGGCGTTAGAGGATAGAGGCCAGCTGACAGCGCTTGAAAGAAAGGCACGCGAGCAAGAGCTTGCCTATATAGGGCTAGATGGCTCTATTGGCTGCATGGTCAATGGAGCTGGGCTAGCAATGGCCACAATGGATCTTATTCGGTTTTGGGGAGGAGAGCCTGCTAACTTTCTTGATGTTGGCGGCAGTGCTTCGGAAGAAAAGATCAAAGAGGGCTTTCTCCTCCTCTTTTCTGATACAAAAGTGAAGGCTGTATTGGTTAATATTTTTGGCGGTATCATGAATTGCGAGCTTATTGCTAAAGCGTTGTTGCAAGCTTCCACAAATGTTCGAGTGCCTGTCGTCGTGCGCATGGAAGGAACAAATGTAGAGTCTGCCAAGCAGCTGCTGGCAAACCTGCCAATTTTCTTTGCCCAGAATTTAAATGATGCTGCACATATGGTTGTGGAGAAAGCATGTCTATCTTAGTCAATAAGAAGAGCAGAGTGATCTGCCAGGGGATTACCGGGAAATCAGGAGCCTTTCATAGCCAGCAATGCATTGCCTACGGCACGCAGCTAGTAGGCGGCGTGACGCCAGGTAAAGGGGGACAGCTGTTTGAAGGCAGCGTGCCAATTTTTGATTCTGTCAAAGAGGCAAAAGAAGCGACAGGGTGCGATGTCTCGATGATTTTTGTGCCTGCTCCTTATGCTGCAGATGCTATCTTTGAGGCAGAAGAGGCGGGAATCCGATTGATTGTCTGTATTACTGAAGGGATTCCAGTACATGATATGCTTGAAGTGGCACGCTGTTTGAGAAAAAGTCCTCACAGCCGACTCATAGGCCCTAATTGCCCGGGTGTTATCACCCCAGGACAATGCAAGGTAGGAATTATGCCCGGCTATATCCACAAGCCTGGGACTGTAGGCATTGTCTCTAGATCAGGGACCCTTACTTATGAAGCAGTATGGCAGACGACGCAAGCAGGCCTTGGCCAGTCCACTTGTGTGGGCATTGGCGGCGATCCTCTGAATGGAACAAATTTTATTGATGTGCTAGAGTTGTTTGAACAGGATAAAGCGACTGAGGCGATTTTGTTGATTGGAGAGATTGGGGGAGAGGCAGAAGAGATGGCAGCAGAATGGATTGCAAAGAAGTGCTCAAAGCCTGTCGCTGCCTTTATTGCAGGCATGCAGGCACCCAAAGGAAAGAGAATGGGCCATGCTGGAGCCATTATCTCTCAAGGCAAAGGGGCTGCAAGCGACAAAATCAGAGCGCTTGAAAAGGCGGGTGTGTTAGTGGCCAAAAATCCAGCCTTGATGGCAGAAACAGTGCGAGAGGCAATAAAGCGATGATTCGTCTACCGGGGAATATTCCACTCGTGATCCAACCCTCATTTTGGGTTCTTGCCTTTTTGTTAGCATGGGTCAGTGGCCAGACATTGATGCAGTGTGCGATTTGGGTATTGATTGTATTTGGATCTGTACTCTTTCATGAGCTTGGGCATGCAACCACAGCTCTTTGTTTTGGATCGCGCACACGAATTGAGCTCAATCTCTTTGGCGGGATCACGATGCGTTTTGGCCATTCACTGTCCCGTCTTCAGGAATTTATTGTGGTCCTGATGGGACCAGTCTGCAGTTTTCTTCTTTCTGGCATCGCGTTTGTGCTTGCCTCTATGCAGATTGCGGAAGGCAATTTACTCTATTTATTGAAGTGTACCTGTATTGCCAATATCTATTGGGGTGGTTTCAATCTGGTGCCTGTACAGCCACTAGATGGAGGCAAACTTTTGGCTATAGTCTTTGACGCTCTTTTTGGACCCAAAGGGCTCAGATTTTCCTATTTAATCAGCACTATTATGGCAATTGCTTGCTCCGCTCTGTTGCTCGTTTTGGGAGCGGTGTTTGCGGGAGCTCTTTTTCTTATCTGTGCCTTTGAAAGTTTTCGTAGTTGGCAGACGGCGAGGATTCTTCGGACTGGCAAAGGTGACAACGAGCTTCTCGAAGAGCTTGCAAAAGCGCAGTTTGATTGGGAGCATGGCCAGCCAGAGCGAGCCATGAGCCGTCTTGAGCAGATCGTGAAAAAAAATATAAAAGGAGAGCTTTTCTTTCGCGCACTGCAGCAACTTGCCAGCTACTTGCTTGCGTCGCAGCAGCCGCAAAAAACATACGCCCTTCTTGCTCCCTATAAACAGTCGCTAGACAGCGCTCTCATCAAACAGTTTCAGCTGGCCTGCTATCAATTGGGCGATTGGATGCAGTGTCTGGATGCTGGTAAAAAAGCTTTTCTTGAAGAACAGGATATTTCCTGTGCTATTCTTAATGCCTTTTGTTCTGCCAAACTCAGACAGGCAGAGCAGGCGATTAATTGGCTACGCTGTGTCAAGCAGATGAGGCCTGTGGATATGAAGGCCCTTCTTGCTGCCGATGATTTTGACTCTATCAGACAAGAACCTCTTTTTGTTCAGTTTAGTAAACAAATTAGTTAAGTTAATTTGTTGTAAAAAAATATTTAATATGAAATAGAGAGGGTAATAGACTAGATAGAAGAGGTGATCATGGCGCGGAAGAAAAAAGTAATTGTAGATGAGCTCAATGAAATTCGCAGTGAAGATTGGGGGCTTGTATCAGAGATCGAATCAGAGCTGCGTGAGTATGAGTTTGGTCGACTAGAGCGTGGATCTGACCGCGGGCTGCTTGGGCCATCTAAGCTTTTGATTCAAATGCAGCTTCACTTTGAAGACTTCTCGAATAAATGCAAAGACGGCTTTTTGATCTGTATTTCCTCTCTTCGAGAGCTTGCCCTTCATGATGATGAGATCCAGACAGATCGGCTCAAGCGTAAGATGGGCTCTCTGCCGAAAAAATTTGATTCTCTTGAAAAAATTCAGCAGCTTGGCCTGCAACTAATCGAGGGAAAGACATGGCGTGAGCTTTTGGATTTTCATGATGACATTCTCCAGATGCTCTATCGGGGCGCCTCACATGTGTTTGAGCAAAAGCAATATGCTGATGCCGAATTTGCCTTTTCTTTTCTGACAACACTTGATCCTACGCAATATGCCTTCTGGATTGGTCTTGGTCATGCTGCCTACCATTCTCAGCATCCGGATGTAGCGATTAATGCGTATGCAATGGCAAGCTTTTGTTTGCCAAACGCCATTTGGCCGCACATTTATGCAGCAAATGTCTTTGAAGCACATCAAGACAAACAGCACGCGCTTCTTGCTCTGCAAGAGGCAGACCGTATCTATCAAGAGAATAATCAGGGAAATAAAGAGCTTGCAAAGACGTTGAAACAGCGTATCGCTGCTTTGCAAAAAAAATAAGAAACCCGGGAGCAAGCTCCCGGGTTAATGACTCTGTTATTTGAGTTCGAGTGTCACGTAGCGCACAGCTTGTCCGGCTTTAATTTGGAGCAACAGCCGCTTATGAGAAGCATTTTGTTGCACCACTTTGTAAAACTCCTCCACTGTACGCACAGGGATTTGGTTGACTGAAAGAATCAGCTGTCCTCTTTTCAGGCCAATATCTTGAGCGCCGCTGTTTGGATCTACGTATCGAATGAGAACGCCCTTGTCAGACTCATATCCCAGCTGCTGTGCTGTGTCTGGGGTCAGCTCTTGTACAAGGATGCCAAGTTTGCTCTGAATATCACTGGCAGCAATCTCTGCTTCTGGATGTGTACCTACCGTAGCGACAATCTGCATTGGCTGTTTGTTGCGAATGATATCGAGTTTGATCTGTTCATCTGGCTTCATGAAGGCAATCATATTGCGCAAATTGCCTGCGGTTTCAATGGACTTGCCGTTGATCTTCAAGACAACATCGCCAGATTTGAGGCCTGCTTGGTCGGCAGGGCTATCTTTGACCACTTCGGCCACTAAGGCGCCTTCATTTTTCGTCAGGTTGAACGCTTGGGCAAGTTTTGCATCAATTTTTTGCAGAGATACGCCGAGATAGCCTCTCACTACATGACCCGTTGTTTGTAGTTGCTGGACAACATGTTTGATAAGGTTGCTTGGAATTGCAAAGCCAACACCCATATATCCACCAGTGTTGCTGGCAATGGCGGTATTCATGCCCACTACTTCGCCATCGAGGTTGAGCAAGCAGCCTCCGGAGTTGCCGCGATTGATCGCAGCATCTGTCTGGATAAACTCTTCTACACGGGCGATATCTAGGTCTGTGCGGCCTTTGGCACTGACGACACCTACTGTGCACGAGGCTTGCAGGCCAAGTGGATTGCCAATAGCCATCACCCACTCACCGATCTCCAGGTCATTAGAATCGCCAAACTTCAGATAGGGCAACTCTTTACCATCTATTTTTAACAACGCAATATCGGTATTTGGATCAGCGCCAACGATTTTGGCTGTAAATTCATCTCCGCCATTAAACACAACAGTGATCTGATCAGCATCAGCCACTACGTGGTTGTTTGAGACCACAAAGCCATCAGCAGAGATCAGAAAACCAGATCCTAAACCCATTTTAGGGGCTTTTCGCTCTGGATTTTGCTTTGGCATAGGAAAGCCAAAAAAACGCTGCCAGAATTCATCTTGGAAAGGATCTGCCTGATCTGCCTCGTCCCAGTCTCCTCGAGGGCGATTTGCAGAGAATTGTGTGCGAATGGAGACAACAGCCGGTGTTGCACTCTTGGCTACCATCGTAAATTCTTTGGAAAGCTGCTTGGCAGCACTCTGAGTGCCTAGTTTGCCATCAATTGGGGCTGCATGGGAATGATCTGCCGACATCACGGAGACAAACACGCAGAGCAATAGGCGTACCTGAGAGCGCAGTGAAAAATGAGAAGACATACTATACCTCCTGAGAAAGAATATTCCACATTGTACGGAGAAAGCTCTATTCTTTCGAGCGCTTTTGCAGCTGGTAGTTGTAGAAATTTTTTCGCTTGGGTATAACGGCATCGTGCGAACAATATAAAAGGAGCACTCTATGACTGTCCAACCTGTTACTGAACGCCATTTCCCTGTTAATACCGATGTTACTTCAAAAGAGATGCCAAGCTCTGCGACGGTACTTCATGAACCAGAACAACTCGCCTCTTCTTCCTCAGGCTCTTCTGCTCACATGCAACAAACAGAGTTGCTGGCCAGGCAACTTCGAGAGCTTCAGTTGAAGAGTAGGATTGTCAAAGAGATTTGCGAGGCGGCAAAATCCATGCCGCTTCCAGAAGATATCCATAGCAATGCCCGATTAGAAGACGCAGC
>CAYOTQ010000041.1:0-8990 GCA_964406915.1 uncultured bacterium | reverse complement strand
AATCAGTATGCTGTACTTCTGAGTTATTATGACAAACAGTTACATCTCGTGAAACATCTTTATGAAGAAATTATCCTCATTGATGTAGCCATATACGATAAACGCTATACGTTTTCAATGAAGACTCAACAACTCTATACAGCACTAGAAGACTTGTTTAAACAAATTGCAAAGTCCTTTGAGAACCACATCGAGCATCTGGATACTTTTCACAAAGAGCTGCTGCTACGTATGAACAGAGAAATGCCGAAAATACGCCCCGCAGTGATATCAACTGAGAGCTTTTTGTGTTTAGACAAATTGCGAGCCTTTCGCCACTTTATTCGGCATGCCTATGATTGCGAACTGGATGTGAAGGAACTGCGGATATTGCAAGAGAAGATGAAGAGTCAGTTTGCGGCTATTTTTGACGACTTGCAACAGTTTCGTGGCTGGATTCAAAACTTGATTCAATAGCTATTGACTGCTGGCGAAAACTAAGGGCTTCAAGAAGATGCTCCTGCACGACTGCTTCTTCTCCTGCCAGATCTGCAATCGTGCGTGCGACCTTGAGGAGACGAAATACTGCTCTCATACTCAAAGAAAAGCTTTTGATGGCTATATCCAGAAGCTGCTTGCTTGCTGCATCGAGACTCACATACATTGCCACCTCTTTATTACTCATCTCAGCATTCGTCCGAACAGTCTGAAAGCGGCGCTTCTGACACTGCCTAGCGCTGCCTACTCGTGCGCGGATAATGTGAGAGCCTTCTGATCGCTCCCCCTTCTCAATTTCCGAGGCAGAAACGGGGCCTACGTGCACATGAAGATCGATTCTATCTAGCAGCGGACCTGAAATTTTTTTCTGATAACGCTCAATTTGGAGCTTAGAATCTCTGCATGGCCTGTCTGGATGTCCCAGATAGCCACAAGGACAGGGGTTCATTGCCGCCACAAAGAGGCAGCTACATGGATAGGTAGAAGCTCCCAGAGCACGACTGAGAGTAATTGTGCCATCTTCAAGAGGCTGTCGAAGAGCCTCTAGCACATTTCTTGAAAACTCAGGCAGTTCATCTAAAAAGAGCACGCCCCTATGTGCCAGCACGATTTCTCCGGGACGGGGGATGCTGCCGCCGCCAATAAGCCCTGCATAGCTGATCGTATGATGCGGCGATCGAAATGGCCTTTCTGTAATCAAGGCCTTCTGCACTCCCAGCTTGCCGGAAATAGAGAAAATCTTTGTTACTTCTAGCGCCTCTTCTATATCCATTTCAGGTAAAATCGATACTAAGGCTTTGGCAAGCATGCTTTTGCCAGTTCCAGGCGGCCCCTGCAGCAGCACATTATGTCCGCCCGCGGCGGCAATCTCTAGAGCTCGTTTGGCCACTATTTGCCCATAGACGTCAGCAAAATCAATGGCTATAGGAGCTGTCTTTTGCACGCTGTTATGGGAGGCGGGACTAACGGGCGGCAGCTGCTGTGTGAGAAGAAACTGCACCGCCTCCTGAAGGCTTGCTACACCTACTACCTGAATGCCCGGCACAAGAGAGGCCTCTTGGCCATTTTCTTGAGGCAATATGATAGCTCTACATCCCATTTTTTTTGCAAGATAGGCATAAGCAAGCGCGCCTGTGATGGGACGTGCATGGCCACCAAGGCCAAGCTCGCCTACAATCAACATTTTACTAAAATGTTCTTTCTTGACTGCTCCAAGACCACATAAGAGGCCGATAGCAATAGGAAGATCAAAAGCAGCTCCCTCCTTTCGGATATCTGCAGGAGCCAAGTTGACGGTGCAAGCAAGTGATGAGATATCGTGACCAGAGTTACGTACAGCCGCAAGAACGCGATCTTTTGCCTCACGCACGGCTGTATCAGGTAAGCCAACAATGACAAGTACTGATTTGTCACTGCTTTTTCCAACATCCACTTCGATGTCGACAGCAATAGCCTCAAGTCCAACACATGTCCCTGAAACTACCCGTGCAAGAGGCATATGGCTCTTTTACTCGCCCACTTTCAGAACAATAAAGGCAGGAAAAGCGAAGTGGTTGTTTGGTCGGCTGGCCACTTGTAAAGAGACCTCTTGATTGACATAATTTTTTAGATCTACATGCATGCTGTATAAATAGGCGATTGGCAGCTGCGTCTTTTCATCTATCAACAAATAGTCGCCTGGCCGGTTTTTCGCATAGCTCTGATAGGGCTTGATAATCCCTTTGCGACTCACGGCTGTCTTCAATTCATTGGCATAAAATTGCTCTTCAGAAGAGGCAAGACCTTGGCTGATTGCTTGCTGCACACGCACAGCTTCTTGATCCTTAAATGTGCCGGTGGCAGCTACCACTGCCGGCATGCTCAGTGCAGGCTTACTCTCTTCTGCTGCTGCCGCTACTTCTATGGGCTGCTCAGCCTGAGGAGTCTCTTCTGGTGGCTGTTTACGGTATTCAAGACTTTTGGCCAGATAGTTTTCTTGCATTTTCGTCACAAGCGCCTGAGCGACTTGTACTTCTTGTGGCAAGTCTTTATTTTCCATACAGATTTTTGTCAGCTGGCTGACAAGCGGAGAGAGCTCGATTTCTGGAAACGGCTTTTGTAGCTGCTCTTCTAGCTGTGCCTCAATGCCATTCAACTGCCGCTGCACGTCTTGCAGTCTTTGCTGACGCTCTGTATAAAGGTTGGCACTGCCTGCCTTGGAAATCAATTCCTTGGCTACATAAAATTTTACCGTAGATGGCAGCTCGATTTGCAGCCATTTATTGTTCTGAGGAGCAATGATCCCCTGCACACGATCTCCTGTGTGGAGTTGGGTGATGACAGGAGCATTAGTGTCTGGCTCAAGACGTACGTTGACATTCGCTCCTTCGACAACACCATCGAGAACATAGGTACGAAAGATATAGCCTTTCACTTCTTTTGGTGGGACGCACGCATAAAAGTCTTCCACCTGGTCGGTAATCAGCAAAAAATCGTCTTTGTTCAATTCTGTAAACACATAGGCATCTAGAGAGGGATGGAGGCGCATACGCACGCGATTTTTGAGTACTTTTCCTGTAAAGGACTCTCCCTTTGCTACTGATTGTTGCGTTTGAGCAGAATCGGCCAATAGTAAATGAGAAGAACAGAGAAGAGCACACAAAATATAACGACGCATAGCAGTAAACTCCCTTAGATTATTAAGGCACGAGTGTACTCTGGAACTGTTTTTTCAAGCAATGATTAGTTAGTGTCCGGATTTAATGTCTCAAAACGGCTACGAGGTGTTCACAATTTGGCTTGCCGCATGTGCAGCCAATTGGATTGCCCAGATAGACACGATACTGCTCAGAAGCTTCGAGTTTATTGGTGACAAGGTAGAGTTTTTCCCCTACAGCTTGTATGTCCCACTGCTCAAAATGAAGTTCTTCATCTTTAATCTCTTCATCTTTGATCTCTTCATCAGGCTGCGCATTTGGCTCCTGATGTTTTAAAGACAGCTCTTGCATCTCAAGCTTGCCACGCAAAATACCTGCCATTTGACAATAGAGACATCTACAATCTTCTTCTGGCAGCGGCATGGCGCGTATATCTTCTGCTGGAATCATACTTGCCAGTCTGCCAATCTTTTCGACAGCTTCTTGAGGAAGGGGTGGAAGATCGCGTTGCATAGGATTATGCTGTAACATTTGGTGCGCAGCATCTATAGCGCCAAAAGCCATCCTGATGGGGCCTACGTCTATATCAGCACGACGGGGCGTCACTCCTCTGGATGCTTCTTGTTCAAGAAATGAGGCGTGTGCGCTAAAAATTTGCTCGATGACTTCAGGACTGAGGCCGTCAACACTTACTGCAGGCGCTTCCTTAAGGGTAATAATTAACTCTGTTCCCTTCATGTGAAGGGCAATAACCCTCTCCCATGAAGTAGAGATATAGGGAGGCAGTGAAAGGATTTTATCGGTAATCTTCATATTATTTGCCTAATGTATTACGCCATTATCATATCCTTTCTTATTTTCTTTTGTCAAGGAATTTAGCACTCAAGCACTTAGAGTGCTGGATTTTTTCTACACGAGAAACTTTGACAAAACAGCGGCGATTGCATAAAAGGATGACTATGCCGTGCGACCCTGTAATGGAAGGGTTCATGCACGAGCCTACATAATACCCTGCTGAAGGAGTCACCCGAGTGAAGGAAAAAGTATTTGTTTTGGATGCCAACGTTTTATTGCACGATCCAGAAGCGATTTTTAAATTTCCTCGTCACGAAATAGCCATTCCCGTCACTGTGTTAGAAGAGCTTGATAAACTCAAGCGCTCTCCCGGAGAGCTTGGAAAAAATGCCCGAGCAGCAATTCGAGAGCTTGCAGCGCTCAAAACTATGGGACATGGCGATTTGCACGATGGTGTGAAGCTAGAAAACGACACTACAGTGCGCATACTCATTGAAATGAAGACAGACTTTAGCAAAAGTCTGGCAATGACGGTCAGCGATAATAAAATCTTGATGGCTGCCTACTTTTTATTTGAACAGGGACAGAGAGTGGTCTTCGTTTCTAAAGACTTTGCCGCTCGTGTAAAGGCAGAGGCAATTGGCCTTGAGACACAAGACTATGAGAACCTGAAATTTTCTTACGAGAGCATTGCCAAGGGAATACGTCATGTCGAAACTGAAAAAAGTTTGATTGATCACTTCTACAAAGATACACGCCTTACGCTCAGCGACACCAATTTTCGCCCGAATGAATATGCCATTCTGAACTGTCCGGAACACTCCAGTGCCGTCGCCCGTTTTGACAACCAACAAAAGCAGCTCGTTCCTCTTGTTAAAATCCCAAGCATGTGGGGCATAAAACCACGAAATGTGGAACAAAAATGTGCCATAGACGCCCTTTTGAGAGATGATATTAAGCTTGTGACCCTTTTAGGACCTGCAGGAACCGGAAAAACATTGATCGCCCTTGCCTGCGGCCTTCGCAAAGTATTTGATGAAGGCGTCTACTCGAAAATTCTCATCTCGCGACCTATTGTTCCCCTTGGAAGAGACATTGGCTTTCTGCCGGGTACTAAAGAAGAAAAGCTCTCTAGCTGGATGCAGCCTATCTTTGACAACTTGGAGCTACTCTGTGCTTCTATAGGAACAGAGCCCTCAGAGACCCTTACATGGGTACTTGACAGCAAGAAAATTGAGATGGAAGCCGTAACCTATATTCGCGGCAGGTCATTGCCAAAGATGTACTTTATCATCGATGAAGCGCAAAACCTAACTCCCCATGAAATCAAGACCATCATCTCACGAGCTGGCGAGGGAACAAAAGTTGTGCTAGCAGGCGATCCCACACAGATTGACAACCCCTACCTTGATAAAGACTCCAACGGTCTTGTCTACACGGTAGGCAAATTCAACAACACGAACCTGCATGGCCATGTCTTCTTAGAGAAGACAGAACGCTCGGAGCTCGCCGCCCTGGCAACAGAGTTGATGTAAGAGACTGCCTCTAAGAGAAATTACATTGGCACAGAACATCTAGGAAAAGGTATGATGCTTTGTGCCAATTTGTAATTCACAGGTAGTATGTCTGTCATCTTGTCGACGCATAAATTAAAAAAAATATATGCCGGCACCCCTCCAACAGTAGCCGTAGATGAGATCTCCTTTGAGCTACGCACCGGCGAGATTTTGGGTTTTTTAGGCCCAAACGGCTCTGGAAAAACCACTACCATCCAGATGCTTTTGGGAACGCTATCAAGCAGCTCTGGAACTATCTCCTACTTTGGAAAAGACTTTGCCCTCTACCGTTCAGAAATTTTGCAGGATGTGGCATTTGCCAGTACCTATACAAGCCTGCCCTGGATTTTAACTATCGCTGAAAATCTTGAAGTATTTGGCTATCTGTATGGCTACAGCAAAAAAGAGAGCGCTAAACTGTTTGACCCTCTCCTCGAGCGCTTTGGTATTTTAAGCAAAAAACATCAGCGAGTCTCTTCGCTTTCAGCAGGTCAAGTGACCCGGCTCATGTTAGTAAAGGCCTTTTTCATACAGCCAAAAATAGCTCTTTTGGATGAGCCTACAGCTTCGTTAGACCCTGATATTGCAAGCGACATCTGTTCGTTTGTACGGGAGCAAAGAGATCTGAAGGGCCTCTCTATTCTCTTTACCTCTCACAAGATGGAAGAGGTCATGGAGATATGCGATAGGGCTATCTTCCTTAAAGAAGGAAAAATTATCGCCAACGACACCCCAGCCAAGCTGGCGCAGAGTGTGTCGACATTTCGTATCAAACTCCTAATTACCGATGGCTTGAAGCGCACCATCTCTCTGGCAGAAAAGACAGGCCTTGCTCATACGGTTACTCACCGACAGATTGAAATCCGTATTGAAGAAGACAAAATCCCCCACTTTTTAGACGCTTTGTCGTGCGCCCAGGTGCGTTATGCCACTATTAAAATTGAAGAGCCTTCACTGGAAGACTTCTTCCTACAGATTGCCAAGAAGGCGTTATGAATATAAGTAGAATTCGAGGCGTTTTTTTTCGCTATTTTTACACACTCAAAGACATCCATCAGGTGTCGGATATCTTTTACTGGCCGCTTGTTGATATTTTGCTCTGGGGATTGACCTCCACCTGGATCCAGCAGCAAAACAGCCAACTGCCTCACCTGCCGCTTATTTTGATGACCGGCCTCATATTTTGGCATATAGCCTGGCGCGGGGCAATAGGCATCTCCTTTCCTCTGCTGCAGGAATTTTGGCACCGCAACCTCGTAAACCTCTTTTCCACCCCGCTCAAAATCTCGGAATGGATCTGCGGAACACTTCTCTTAAGCACCTGTAAACTTCTTGTCGCAGTTGCCTTTAGCTCGTTGATGGTCTATATCCTCTATGCTCTGAATGTCTTTACCGTTGGCTGGGCCTTTATTCCTTTTGCCATGATGCTTTTTCTCTTTGGCTGGACGATGGGCTTTTTGGCCTCCAGCATGATCATTTATTGGGGACACAAGGTGGAAATGTTTGCCTGGATGCTGCCATTTTTATTTTCTCCTTTCAGCGCTGTCTTCTATCCTATTGATGTGCTGCCGCCATGGGCACAAATGATCTCTTGGTGCCTGCCGACAACATACGTCTTTGAAGGAATGAGAATGCTGCTGAACAATCACCCCTTTCCCTGGAGCTATTTTTTGGCTAGCCTAGGCCTCAACTGCCTCTTTCTCTATAGTTCAATTTTTAGCTTTACGATCATGTTTCATAAAAGCCTGAAAAAAGGCCTCTCTCGCCTTGAATAATACTCTCTAAGAAAACGCTACTCATTTGTTCATCATCTAACCCGTCTTAACAAAATAATTAAAAAAATATTGATTAATCTCATTTATTTTGTTATTAGGAAGATAGTAGATAAAAAACTATTTATAAGGAGGTGCGTGATGACATCAGCATCAGAATTTAGAGGAAGAACTGATATCGAATGGATCTATCAAGAACTCGATAATCAACCAAGTAAAGACAAACCTAGAGGCATATTAGCCAAAGACTTAGACAAACTGAATGGATTGTGCAAACTGCTTGCACAATGGTTTGGCAACACCACCGTATATAATGGTAAAGTGTACGTCGTGGGAACAAAAAGCTATGATCTGTTTAAACAAAGAAATGCCAATATCTTTTCAGGAAAACCCGCCGATACTACTCTGAAAGGACTGAACATACTACAAGAGGAAAGAGCAGAACAGGAACAAAAGGCACAAAAGACCGTGGCAGATCGGGAGAAAAAAAAGGCAGACAAGGTTGCTTCTCTGCAAATAGCAATGCAAGCCACAGAAGGAGATATTTCACTAAGCATGCCTGAACTGAGTTATATGTTACAACAGTTTGGACGAGCAGACAAACAGCAAGAGTTTAAACCACTATTTGAAAATAAAGACTCCGATAATGCAGGGCAATTCACCATCAATAAAATGCAATTTGCCAAAACCTTTGCTAAAGTATTAGGAGAAGATGTTCCAGCAGACGTAAAGCCCTTTGCTGACGCTATCAAACAATTCGCCAAGACCGGAGATCCGACTGAAGTCACAGAAAAGATAATGGCGACTTTCACTGTGATCAATGCCCCAGCTAAATCACAACCTTTTCCTGCCTCAGCTACAGCAGCACCTTTTACTGTTGAGGTAGAGCAACCAAAAAAACCTACCCCACCATCACCAAAAGCTGCAACACCCGAAAGAACTCCAACTCCACCTAGGGCAACTACCCCACCATCACCAAAAGCTGTAACACCCGTTA
This sequence comes from uncultured bacterium, assembly GCA_964406915.1. Classification (GTDB taxonomy): domain Bacteria; phylum Chlamydiota; class Chlamydiia; order Chlamydiales; family FEN-1388; genus CAYOTQ01. Next base: position 757 of record CAYOTQ010000041.1, on the reverse strand, counting down.
GCACCCCAACAACCGCAAAAACTCCAACTCCACCTAGGGCACCTACCCCACCATCGCCAAAAGCTGCAACACCCGTTAGCTCCCCAATAACCGAAAAAATTCCAACTCCACCTAGGGCACCTACCCCACCATCACCAAAAGCTGCAACACCCCCTGCATCACCTAAATCTCCTCCAAGAGAAACACCTCCCATAGCTCTTCCTACAGCCACAAGACCTAAATGGCTTGACAGTAAAGCACCTATTGAAAACAAAGACAAAAATTATCAAGATAACCAGTTTAGCAACATTATTAAAGAATTAGTTAGAGACTGCAATAACCCCAATTTCTCAATTGCTGACGCCGATGAAGAAAAGAAACTCCATGCCTTCGTCTATGGCATGAGCAAATCCGAGTCACGAGATACCTTAATGAAGAGCGTACAGAAACTCACTCTCTTTCAGCAATATCTCTTATATGAAATTGCCGCATCTGACGGCGGACGCGTAACAGTATCTGAAGAGACGCAAACATTCTTAGAAAACAATTTAGAACAGCAAGCTCTCGCGAAGCCTAACAGCCCAGAATACAAACAGCTACACGACTACTTTACAGCTGAGTCAAAAAAACCGCGCGCAGAGAACTCCTACAAACAGTTTTTCAAAGAATGGCTGGAGAGAATCTCACCAAAAACCTCGTCCTCCTCAACGACATCAACAACGAGCTCTACGTCCACAGCGTCTTCGTCGTCCATGCCTGCCGGTCGCACTCGTCCTGC
>CAYOTQ010000040.1:0-9026 GCA_964406915.1 uncultured bacterium | reverse complement strand
AGTTTCTGATCAAGCAAAGCGCCAGCAAGTCCTACTTGAGTTTTGGCAACGACTCGCGGCAGTCAAACAGCTGACGTTTCATGCAAAGAGTAAGTCGGCGCAGGCGGGATGGAATGGTCAGGGCAGAGGTGAGGTGGTAGTTTCAAAAGATCGTGAGGTCTTGCTTTTTCATGAGAAAGGAGTATGGCGATCGAAAGAAGGCCACGAGCTTGACTTCAGTAATCTCTTTCGATGGACACTCGATCGTAATATGGGTGCCATTTCACTGGAACATCTTCGCCATGGTATCGATCATCCTGTCTTTCTCTTCTATTTGTCTCCCACAAGTGCTCGTGTGCTTACATCTGTCGAATCGCATTTTTGTGCCTTAGATACCTACTTCGGTCAGCTCTTCTTAGACCCTTCTTCTCTTCGCCTGAGCTGGCGTGTCATTGGTCCAAAGAAAAATGAAGAGATTGATTACTACTATACATGAGAAACATAAAAACTTTGTGTCATTTTAAGTTTAAAAATGGTATGTTATTTTATACTTTACAGTAAGGAACATATGAGTTTTAAAAATTTACTCTCTCACGAGAGAATCCTAAAAGCTATTGCGGAATTAGGATATGAGACACCAACCCCTATTCAGCAACAAGCCATTCCATGCGTGATGGAGGGTAAAGATCTTCTTGCTTCTGCACAAACAGGAACTGGAAAAACAGCTGCTTTTGTACTTCCGGCTATTCATCGTTTGAGTGTGCCGTCTACACTTCCAGGTAAAGGCCCACGAGTGCTTATCCTGGTGCCTACTCGTGAGCTTGCGATGCAAGTTGCCACAGAAACACAAAAATACAGTAAATATCTGGCACGAACCAAGACCGTCTGCATTTTTGGCGGTGCGCCATATCCTGTGCAAAATCGCCAACTGTCTAGTCCATACGAGATTTTGGTAGCCACTCCAGGACGTCTTATCGACCATCTGCAAGCAAAAAGGGTGAATCTTTCCCGCGTAGAGATGCTCATTTTGGATGAGGCAGATCGTATGCTCGATATGGGCTTTATTGAGCCGGTTCAATATATTGCTGCAGAAACACCAGCTTCTCGTCAGACTCTTCTCTTTTCTGCAACATTAAAGGGAAATGTCATGAATTTATCAAAAGAGCTTCTTCGCTCCCCGGTAAAAATCAGCGTGGTTCCTATTCAAACCAAGCATGAAAATATTGAACAGCGCTTGATGCATGTTGACAATATAGACCATAAATATCGATTGCTCGAGACGCTTCTCAATGATACCACAATGAATCAAGCGGTAGTGTTTACGTCGACAAAATCTCAAGCCGATGAGGTAGCAGATAAACTCGTGGAATGTGGCCTTGATGCAGCTGCTTTACATGGAGATATGCGTCAGCGTGAGCGTACCAGAACCCTCGCGGCACTTCGTTCTGGCAAGATTCGCGTGCTCGTTGCCACTGATGTAGCTGCAAGGGGAATTGACGTGCAGACCATCACTCACGTCATTAATTTTGACTTGCCAATGAATGCTGAAGATTATGTACACCGTATAGGCAGAACAGGACGTGCAGGTGCCTCAGGAGTAGCATTTTCCTTTGTATCACCACGCGACAGACCTCTAGTTGGCAGAATTGAGCGATTTACAGGGCAAAAAATTGTCATGCATTCCATTGCTGGTTTAGAGCCGAAATCTGCACCAAAAGATTCTGGTCCATCGTCTAATTTCTATCCAAAGAAAAAGAGATTCTCTTCCGGGCCTCATACAGGTCCTCGTACAAGCTCTCGTGCCCGTACTGGTACAGGCGCTCGAAGCGAGTATTCTCAAGGCGAAAACAGATCAAAAAAACCCTTTTCAAGATTCGCTTGTAGGAGAAAACCTGCAAAGCGTATTGTATCGCAATAAAGCGGTAAGGAAGAGTTGATCAGCACTCACCTGCTGCTCCTTGTGAGAGATGGGGTGTATGTCAGTAAAATTGATTACAGGCATTTGGAGTAATCCTTCAATTGCCTGTACAAAATTGAATGCAAAATTCAAGAAAATGAGCGATAGCCGGCTGCTTTCAGCCTTGCAAGAGCTACTTCACTCTTCTCAAAAAAATTCATACAATGCTCTGCACTTGGCAAATCTTGCCCTCAGTGAATTGTCTATTCGCAGATATGGCATAGAAAACAAAGCCTCGCTCATGGCCTGTGCCGAAATGATTCAGCAATTGAGTGATGCCTGCATGGTGAAGCTCAATTATGCCGTTGAGTTGGCTGGCGTTCATGCAAGATGTATTACTTCTGAAAGTAGCGAAAAAGGATTGCTGCGGCCCTATTTTCGTGATAAACCTGTACGGGATATTCTTGGCAAATGGCAAAATGGCAAGAAAGACTCTCTCGATGAATATGCCTGCACAGATTTGTCAAAGATTGATAAAAAGTATTTGCAGAAAGCATCTATTCAGTATCTTCTGCCTGAAGAACAAGAGCGCTATTTAGCCACATTTCTAAATGGAGAAATTCGCATAGCCAATCAGGCAGTCAATGACGGCTCGTATATATTTGCGCTGGATCAAGATGGAGAAAAGCTGCTCGTTGGCAAGAAAAGGAAAGGAAAATTTCAGCACACCTCGTTTTTTGCCGGCCGGCCTGTACAATGCGCAGGTGTGTTACAGATTGTAAATGGCAAGATTGTACTTGTCGAGCTCAAAAGCGGCCATTACCATCCGCAAAAACGGCATGGCGAGTACTTACGCCAGTTTTTGAGTCATCCAGAACGTCTTGGTGAAAGTGAAGCTGGATCTCTGCCTATTTCTTCATTTGAAAATCTCGTTGAGAAATTGCCCGAGCGTATTCCATGAACGTCTGTCTGCCTCTGGATTGTACATAAGACCCAGCTGAGGATCATGTGCTTGCGGGACCGTGAATGCATGTACAGTCTGGCCGTAGATATGCATTTGCCAGTCGACATTTGCTTGAGTCAGCTCTGTCTGTATATTGTGAATGTCAGCTGCAGATACAAAGGGATCGTCATGGCCGTGAAAGATGAGACACGAGCCTTTAATATCAGGTGCGATAGGGACTGTTTTTGCTTTGATTTGCTCTCTTTCATTACTTAAAAGGGCATGAAACGGAGCCACACCTTTGAGAGCAACTCCACTGCGAAAGAGTTCAAGAATGCCAAGCCCTCCAAAACAAAATCCAATACCTGCAACACGAGAAGAATCTACATTTGGATGCAAGCAAATGGCTTGATAGGCTGCTTTTAGGCGGCTTTGCAAAAGCTCTCTATCAAGAAAAAGAGGCATCATCATCTCAGAGGCTTGTTCGCTCGTATGTGCTGTTTTTCCATCGCCATACATGTCTACAGCAAAACCGACATATCCTAAGTGGGCCAATGCTTCTGCCTTTTGGCGTGCAAAGTCATCCTGGCCTTTCCAGGCATGGACAACCATCACGGCAGGCCGCCTGGTCGTGGCTGTCTCATCATAGGTAATATAACCTTGGCAGTCGATTTTACCGTGGGAATAAATAAGGGGTTCTGACTTCATAAAAATCGCCGCTCTCTTCTATGGCAATAGGGGGTTTTGCCAGTCGTTTGGTAGTAGTTTTGATGGTATGTTTCTGCTGGATAAAAGTGACTTGCAGGGACAATTTCAGTAGTTACTGACAAACCTTGTTTTTCAAGCAGCTGTTTGACTTTGGTCGCGACGTTCTTCTGCACCGTGGTGAGGTAAAAGATTGCTGAGCGATACTGAGAGCCCATATCTGGCCCTTGGCCGCCTTTCTGTGTGGGATCATGGATCTCAAAAAATAATTTTATAATTGTCTCGTAGTCTACTTCTTTTGGATCAAATAAGATTTCTACAGCTTCTGCATGGTTCGTAAGCCCAGAGCAGACTTCCTTATAGGTGGGCTGTACTACTGTGCCGCCAATGTATCCGACAGATGTCTTTTTGACCCCGGGGAGTTTTTGCATCAGATGTTCGACACCCCAAAAGCATCCGCCTGCAACAATAGCTCGTTGCAGTCTTTCAGCTGTAAAAGCGGGTGTAAATGCAAGAGAGAGAGAATTCACGCAGTGCCTGCTATTTTTCGGAGTGTGTCCCTCTCCAAGAAAGAGATGGCCTAAATGCGCGCCGCAGCGTCTGCAAAGAATTTCTGTGCGTCTGCCATCTGCATCTGGGGAATGGATGATAGCTCCTGAAAGTTCATCATCGAAACTGGGCCATCCACATCCGGAGGCAAATTTATCCGCTGATAAGTAAAGAGGGGCATCACATCGTCTACAGAGGTAGATGCCAGGCTCCTCATGTAAGTAAAAATGCCCGCTGCCTGGCTGTTCTGTTCCTTTGTGTGTAATGATCTGCTCTTCTTGAGCAGTGAGTGTATGATAGCGCTTCATAGGGTATGATTATCATTTTGCTCTCCAATTTGTCAATCTGCTAGACTCCCTTTTCTTTGCTGAAGGAAAATAAAAATGAAAAAACTGATCGCCTTTTTTATCGTCTGTTTGTTCTGTACGATTGCAACTGCGCAAGCAAATTCCTATCCAGTCAGCAGCATGCTAGGTGATTTTGTCGTTACTGATTCACAGTTGATTCCTGAATTGCAACTGCAATTGACGGAACTGACGCATAGGCACAGTGGGGCACGTATTTTGCATCTATTAGCCCCAGATCCTGAAAATATGTTTTGTCTTTCATTTTGCACGCTTCCAGAATCCTCCAACGGTGTAGCCCATGTCCTGGAGCATACGGTATTGGAAGGATCCAAAAAATTTCCTGTCAGACATCTTTTTGAAGTAATGAAAAAGCGCAGCTCTGCCACATTTATGAATGCCTTTACCTCTGCAGATAGCACCTATTATGTGGCAGCCTCTAAAATAGAAGATGATTTTTATAATCTACTTGAGGTCTATATGGACGCTGTCTTTCATCCTCTTCTTGACCCCAAGAGTTTTGCGCAAGAGGGCCATCGCCTCGAATTTGCCCGGCACAATGACCCCTCTTCTTCTTTGCAATATAAAGGGGTTGTATACAATGAAATGAAAGGGATCTTTCACTCTCCTTATCGTCGTCTCATGCGTGCTGTCAACGAGGCACTCTTCCCTGATTCTCCTTATCGGTTTGTATCAGGAGGACTGCCGGCTGTTATTCCCACTTTGACACATGAAGAGCTTCTTGGCTTTCACAAAAAGCACTACTATCCAGGCAACTGTCTCTTCTTCTTTTATGGAGATATTCCATTGGAAAAGCACCTGGCCTTTCTTGAAAAACAGGCAGTTTTACAAGCTCCACTACAGCCGCCTTATGAAATTCCGGCGACGGTACGTCGCTCAGAGCCTGTCTATCAAGAGCTTTTCTATCCAGCGACAAAAGAAGACAATACCATGATTGCGTATGCCTGGCTCACAGCACCTGCCTCCGGCCAGGAAGAGCTGGTTGGCTTGCAGCTACTCGACAGCCTATTGATGGGGTCCGATGCCGCGCCTCTGAAACGAAGATTGCTTCAGTCTGGTTTGTGTAAAAAAGCTACTACCTATTTTGATACGTCCAGACGTGACAGTGCCTACCTGTTTCTCCTAGAGGGTAGCAGCAAGGAAAAAGCTGAGGATTTGCAGGAAATCATCTACTCCACTCTCAGAGAAGTTGCCCAGCAAGGATTTTCTGAGGAGATGATCGACCGCGTAATGCGGGAGATGGAGCTAACACAAAATGAGATTCGGCCTGATAATGAGCCTTTTGGGCTCTCTCTTTTTGAACGTTGTGATATTGCTTTGCATAAGGGCGCCAGGCCACGAGAAGGATTGTGCCTGCAGCTACTCTTAGAAAAACTCCGCTGCCAGCTAAAAGAAAGACCCTCTCTGTTTTCTGACTATATTTCCACCCACTTCTTAGAAAATCGACATTTTGCACGTGTGGTACTGATACCAAATGCAGCGTTAGTAGAAGATGAAGTGCTCCAGGAGCGTCAAACATTGGGTGCTATCAAAAAGTTACTCTCGGATGACGAGATAGCGAATATAGTTGCTCTTGCAGCTGAGATGCAGCAAGAAACAGATGATGCTGCAGCGATGCAGCAGCTGCCAGCTATTTCTCTGACAAGTATACCACGATCCCCAGACGCTATTTACTATGAACAACATCTAGTTGGCGATGCACAAATTTTTTATGTTCCAAGCTTTACTAATCACCTGACCTATCTCGATATGGTAGTGCCACTGCCTCCAATGGAGCAAGAGGACTTATGGGTGGCCAGACTCTTTTGCCAGCTTGTGAATCAGATAGGCGCAGGCGGACATTCGTTTGAAGAAAATCTTCACTACATTCAAGAGCATACAGGAGGCATTACTGCCAGTTTATCTCTTTGTAGGCAAGCGCAAGACGCCAAACTCTGTTATCCCTCCTTTTGGCTGAGTGGAAAAGCCACAGACAGTAAAAATGAGTACCTCTTTCAGATTTTCAGTGACATCGCACGGACCCTTTGCTTGACCGATACGGCACGCCTCAAAGAGCTTGTGATGAAACATGCAGCTGAGCTGGATAATAGCCTCAATAACGATCCAATTCAGTATGTCCTGCAAGCATCGGTTGCTACATCAACTATTGGCAATTATATGCACTATTGCTGGAATGGAGTTGATTATGTCCAAAAGATCTCTCATATAGCGCACCATTTTGATCAAGAAAGCGAAGCTCTCGTGAAAAAGCTGAGCAATTTTTATTCCCAACTGTTTGCCTCGAGTCCTATTCATCTCGTGCTCACATGTGATCAAACAGCATATGGCAAAATGGCAAATAGAGAGTTTGAGGGTTTAGCCGCCCTTGCCACGCAAAAAGAGAGATGCGAGGCCTCTTCTTATGATCTTGCGCGGGTGTCAGTTCGAGATACGTTGCTTATTGCAGCCCCTGTTGCTTACAATGCTATAGGATTTTCTCTGCTTCATTATAGCCATCCTGATAGTGCTGCTGTGGCAGCCGCAGCCCAACTGTTTTCGACAACAGTATTGCATAAACGCATACGTGAGCAAGGAGGTGCGTATGGAGGAGGCTCTTTTTATGACCCGACTTCTGCAAACTTTATTTTCTACTCCTATCGCGATCCCCATATTGCCTCGACCTTTGCTGCCTTTGCTGAGGCCGTCAATGAGATAGGTGAGGGCAGATTTGATGAAACTGAGCTTCAATCTGCAAAACTCAAGCTGTTTCAAAAACTAGACGCGCCAGTCTCACCCAAGGGACGAGGAAAAGTTGCCTATGAGCAGTGGTGCGCAGGCAAGTCGGACGAGCTACTCCAAGCCTTTAGAGAACGGGTGTTTGCACTCAGCTGCAAAGATGTGCAAGAGGCTGTGCGTACTCATATTGCTCCTGCCTTTGCCAAAGCTGGCCGTGTCACCTTTGCAAATCAACAGCTGCTATCTGCCGAACAGCAGAGCGAAATGGCCAACATCATCGCCGCCAAGTGAGCTGTAAAAACCCCTGGCGGCCGTATTGGCAATATCGGTAAACAAGATGAGCTTGCGTAAGTTGTGAATCGTCTTTACATCCATCATGAGCTGCTGAAGAAGGCTTTTGGCAATACCACGCCTGCGATATGGGGGATCTGTATACATTCCTCCCACTTGTCCCATATCGCCTGCTCGTGCATTTAATTCAGCGATGCACACCAACTTGCCTTCTATGAAGGCTCCCCATGCACTTTTATGTGCGATGTGTCTAAGAAATTCTTTTTGCATCTGTTCATCACTCAAGTCTACTGGACAGCGCTGTTCTTTGAGATAGGCGATTGTAAGCGACTGCCAGTTGGCAAAATCTTCTACTGTGAGCAGCCGTACATTTTGCTGTAGAGGGTAGGTGCGTTTTTGTAGATCAATGCTATAGAGAATCTCTTTTGACGTATATGTTTCTGAGCCAATCACCTGCGTAGACTTGAGAAAATTCCAAAATGGCGCGCAAAAATCCCAGTCCCCGAGGACGCCTCCGATGGAAATGTTTGTCTCTTCCCTGCATCCTTGAAGCACCAGCTCAAAGACTGGATCATTCACCTCTGATTGTACGAGCAGGTTGCCCCTGCGTGTCAGGCAAAAAACAGCCACGACGGAATTATAGTGTCTGATGATCTTAAAGTTGCCAGAGTTTGGGGCGTCAGTAAGCTTGTATCCATGGGATTCAAGATTGCCAAGAAGAAACATGCAAAAATTTTCGTGACGCTTTAAGAAGGTCATCATTTCTGGCACGATTGTTTCAGTAACTTGTTCGAGAGAATAAAAAGAATTTTTCATTTAAAAAATTTACTTTGCTTTGATATGTAAAAGATTTGGAGGTAAGAAGATGGAATTTTCTCGCTCCGGCACAATTGTGGATATTAATAACCGCAAGGTATTTCCTGGTACTGTTTTCGTTCGAAACGGCAAAATTTCAAAAATCGAGCACGATCCTGGCGCCAAGACGTCTGAGTATATTTTGCCAGGTTTTATTGATGCCCATGTGCATATAGAAAGCTCGATGCTCGTCCCTTCAGAATTTGCACGGCTCGCGTCGATACATGGCACTGTAGCGACTGTCTCTGATCCTCATGAAATTGCCAATGTGCTTGGCATCAAGGGAATTCGGTATATGATTGATAATGGAAAGAAGGTGCCATTTCATTTTTACTTTGGCGCCTCATCGTGTGTGCCGGCGACATCATTTGAAACTTCCGGTGCAACCGTGAGTGTCCAAGAGATAGAAGAGCTCTTTCGCACAGATAAGTTAAAATATCTGAGTGAGGTGATGAACTATCCGGGAGTGTTGGGGCATGATCCTGAGGTGATGCAAAAGATAGCTGCGGCTAAAGCTGCTGGCGTGCCAATTGACGGACATGCCCCGGGTCTTGCCGGACAGCAAGCACAAGAGTACATTTCTGCCGGGATTTCTACAGATCATGAGTGCGTCACTTTGCAAGAGGCGATACATAAAGCTACACATGGCATGCACATTTTAATCCGGGAAGGTTCCGCTGCAAAGAATTATGAAGCCCTGCACCCGCTTATTCGGTTGTTTCCTGAA
>CAYOTQ010000039.1:3615-9120 GCA_964406915.1 uncultured bacterium | reverse complement strand
TGATCCATTCATCAGAGGTGTCTACCATTTGAGCCAGATCGCTATTTGTCAGAATTTTTTCTGGCAAATAGGCGCCAATCCCAGCAATAGTAGCTAGGCTATTTTCAAGAGAAGTTTTAAGAGTATTTTTGTTCATTGTTCTTTTTCACCATAGTCGATAAAGTATATCATAGGTTGTGATAATCCCAAAAATAAAATTATGCCAATGCAGTATCCAGCAAGTCTCGTAAGGCTCTTTTCCCTTTTGCATAAGCTTCCAGGAGTTGGAAGGCGCAGCGCACAGCGCTATGCGTTTGATTTTCTCCTTCACTGGGAGCAATCGGAAATTAAAGAGCTGCAGCAAGCGCTAGAAGATCTGACGCATATTGACATGTGTGCGATTTGCGGCTGTTTGTGTGAGTTTGAAAAGTGCCTTTTTTGTTCAAACGAGAAAAGAAAGAACGAACAACTTTGTGTAGTGGCGTCGGCAAAAGAGGTGTTTACGATTGAGCAGACACGAGAGTTTTTTGGGATGTATCACGTACTTTCAGGTCTTTTATCGCCTATTGATGGACAAGGGGTTGAACAGCTTGGTCTTGAGAAACTCTTTTCGCGGCTGGAGCAGGGGACAATAAAAGAAGTGATCCTCGCGCTTGACTCTTCTTTGGAAGGAGATGCGACATCGCTCTTTTTAAAAGAGGAGCTTTCCAGATTTCCTATTACAGTGTCAAGGCTTGCATTTGGCATTCCTGTGGGCAGCTCACTTGAGTATGTAGATGGTGGGACGTTGGCAAGGGCGTTTTCTGCCCGCAGTTTGCTCTCTTGATATATCTCTTGCAATTTTCGTCTCGTTACCCTACTTTTATTAGCATCTTTTTAGGCACTGCACATGAAACAGATCTTCTTATTGATACTCCTATTTGTTGGTATTTGTACACAAACACTGCCTGCAGAGGACACCCAGCCTCATATTGAACACCTCAGAATCCAAAAAATTGAGGTCACAGTTAAACAGCAAGAAAATCAAACCGAGCAAGAAGTAATTCTCACACGCCTTAAAACAAAACAAGGCGCTCTCTTTTCTCAGGAAGATTTTGATGAAGATCTCAAGACTCTTGCCAAAGAGTATGACCGCATCGATCCACAAATTCAGATCACCTCTTCGGGTCTCGATATCAATCTCTACATTTGGCCCAAACCAAAAATCGAAAAGATTACTTGGGAGGGAAATAAGGAAATTGAAGAAAAGAAACTTTTAAATGAGCTTGGTATTCGCCCAGGGACCATTTTTGATCGTCCCGCCTTTAATAAAGCCTTTCATAAGTTGAAAAATTACTATATCCGTAAAGGCTATTTTGAGGCAGAACTAGACTATTCTGTTGCTGCAACAGACACATCAAATGCGGTAGATATCACGATTCATATCCGAGAAGGACGCTCTGGTGAGATTGATGAAATCGTTTTTCATAATCTTACAAAAAAAGAAGAAGAGCAGCTTTTAGATCTCATTTTTACAAAAGAGTATAACTTTTTTACCAGCTGGCTCACAAATGAAGGCACCCATAATCCGGAAGTGCTCAAAGCTGATGAAATGACCTGTCTTACCTTTATACAAAATGAAGGGTATGCAGACGCAAAGATACGCACTCAGATTCTCGAAGCTAAAAAGAAGGGTCGTATTATCGTTGATATCGACGTTGAAAAGGGGCCTCTGTACCACACAAACGAGATCACAATCGAGGGTAATACCATATTTACCCTAGACGAGCTTCTTGGAATCATGCCACTCAAAAAGGCTGTCGTATATTCGCCAGAAACTGTTCGTAAATCTGTAAAAGCGCTGCAAGATGCCTACGGGAAAAGGGGATATATAGACACCATTGTGACAGCAGAAGCACAGCCTGTAGAAGGTGAGAGTGCTTATAACGTTAGCTTTCATATTCGTGAAAATGAGCGATTCAGAGTGGGATTGATCAAGGTATTTGGCAACAAGCGTACAGACACCTCTGTCATCCTTCATGAAGTGTTACTTGTACCCGGCGATGTTTTTGACTCCACAGTACTCAGCAAGTCCGAAGAGCGTCTTCGTAATGTTGGGTATTTCAAAAATGTCAACATCTACGCGGTCAAATCCTCGCAGGTGGAAGCCAAAAATAGCCATTTTCGGGATGTGTACGTAGAAGTAGAAGAAAATCCAACAACAGCCAGGTTTTCTTCTTTTGCAGGTTTTAGCACAACAGAAAGTGTCTTTGGCGGTATCACTTGTAACGAAACAAACTTTAATTACAAGGGACTTGCCTCCCTCTTCAGCAAAGGTTTCAAAGGCTTGAGGGGCGGTGGTGAATATGTGGGCTTGAGCGCCATATTCGGTAAAAAGCAGCTGAGCTACAACCTCTCTTGGACAAAGCCATAATTCATGGATACTCCCTGGATTGTCGGCTTTGATGCTAATAAAATGCGCAATTCCTATGCGGCTAACGACTACACCATCAATGCCTACGGTGTGCAGCTTTTTGCTCACTATCCCATCAATGCCTTTGTCAAAGTTGGGATGCAGTATCGTCTGCGTCATTCATTCATTACCTTGAAAGGCATTAGCCACAGAGCGCGAAACGAGCAGCTGATCCATGAATCTCGTAATGGAGGATTGATATCAGCATTAGGGCCTATTCTTACCTACGATTCTACAGACCATCCACAGCTGCCAAGAAGAGGGGTTCGTTCAACGCTTACAGGGGAGTATGCAGGCTTTCAGGGGGACCATCAGTTTTTGAAAGCTACCTATCTCAACAGCCTATATTGGGCGCCATATGAGTATGGCCTGGTTCGATTGAGAGGTAACCTACAGTTTATTCAGACACTGGGCAGCACCCATCCCAAAGATTTGCCTCTTGATGAGCGCTTTTATATTGGAGGTGAGCAGTCACTTCGCGGATATCGCTATAATACGGTAGGTCCAAAATTCCATGACATCAACCATACACCTCGTGGAGGTATGTCTAGCGTCCTCTTTTCTTGCGACTATGATCAATACCTTTTCAAGCGACTGGATGCGTATGTGTTTTTTGATGCAGGAAATGTCTACTTCAGACAGTTGGACTTAGGCGCCCTCCGTTATACGGCAGGATATGGCTTGAAAGTCAAAATATTAGGAAACGCCCCTCTTGTATTTGGGATGGGCTACCCGCTAAATCCTCAAAGTAAACGTGATGTGAAGCACTTTTTCTTTTCAATAGGTGCTGCTTTTTAACAGGAGAATTATTTTCATGAAAAAACAAATGAAGACCATAGCTGCAGCATTGATCGGGACATCTTGTATTACTTCTCTTGTGTTGCTTATGACATCGGCAACACCTGCGGAGACCCCTTCCTCTCAGCTCAAAATAAGTACGGTGAATTTTAAGAACTGTCTAGAGAATTCAAAATTTGGCAAGCAGCAGCAAGCTCGCTTTAAGGAGATGGACAAACAATTTCAAGCGCAACTAGAAGCAAAAGAAAAAGAGATGAGCGAAATGGAGCCAAAGTTTAAGGATGAGTATTTTGACACACTCAGCCCCCAAGCAGGCGACGAGCTCAAACAGCGCTATCAAATGTTGCATCAAGAGCGCTCGCTTTTGCAAAACCAATATTATCAGACGATGACAGAAGCAAACGGACAAATTATCCAAAGCGTTCTAGATGCAATCACAGCAGCATCAGCGCCAGTTGCCAAACAAAAAGGCTTGGATATGATACTCAACGATGATGTCTGTGTCTATCGCGGCGCAGGTCTTGATGTATCAGCGCTTGTCATTGCCGAAATGGATAATGCGTTTGATAAAGAGCAATCCAAAACCAAATAGTGAAACCTTAGCCACTTACTATTATGAAAGAGACGCTCTCATATACACTTCGTGAACTTGCAGAAAAAACAGCCACTGTGCTTGAAGGTGCTCCAGATGTGCGCATCACCGGAGTGGCGGATTTAGAATCAGCGACAGCGGACACAGCGTCCTTTTTAGCAAATCCACGCTATGCGCAGCAGATGTTCAGATCTGCTGCAGGTGTGATTGTTGTGACGAAGGAAACAGAGCGTCCCTCAGGAAAAAATTATCTGCTATCAGAACATCCTTCACGTACTTTTCAGCAGCTAATTGAACTTTTTTCTGTTCAACTGCCGCCACTCTGTGGGTTTCAAGGAGTCCATCAGTCAGCAGTCATCCATCCGACAGCATTTCTTGGTGAAGAAGTGACAGTAGCTCCTCAAGCTGTCATAGATGCACAAGCCTCTATTGGCGCGGGGTCTTTTATTGGCAGCGGAAGCTATATTGGGCCAGGCGTTGTCATAGGCAAGGCTTGCATTATTCATCCGCATGTCGTGATTCGAGAGGGCTGCATCCTTGGCGATCGTGTTGTTATCCAACCAGGAGCCGTTATTGGCTCATGCGGATTTGGCTTTACTACTGATAAGAGTGGCATGCATACCAAGCTCAATCAGGTTGGTAACGTCGTCATTGAAAATGATGTGGAAATTGGCGCTAATACTACGATAGATAGAGCCCGTTTTCAGTCTACACGCATTGGTGAAGGGACGAAAATCGACAACCTTGTGCAGATTGCCCATGGCGTAGTCGTTGGCAAACACAGCCTTCTTATTGCCCAAACAGGCATAGCAGGTTCTACACAAGTTGGCAACCATGTGATTCTTGCCGGGCAAGTAGCGGTCAATGGCCATATCAAAATTGGGGATAGAGTTGTTGTCGGAGCTTGTTCCGGGGTTTCCAAATCACTTCCAAGACCAGGCCGCTATGCAGGCTTTCCTGTGATGCCTCTTGCAGAACATAATAGAACTTCAGTAATGCTTCGAAATATTGCCTCTTATGTAAAGCAGCTTCGGGCGCTCCAGCAGGCAATGACTGATATTCATCCATCCTACCAAGTGGAAGGAGAAACTACGGAAGAAGACACAACAGATTCTGAGCCTTGACGAAAATTACACCTCCCTTGATGATCTGAATTCATAACGACTGGCCCTTCTTTTTTTGTTGACATATTAAAAAAAAGGGTCATAGTGATGTCCACATCATTAATTTATATGCCCAACGTAAGGAGGTGCATCATGGCCCAATTCTTAGACGCATCAGCAGTATATCATGTTTCTGCAGCGCAAATTCCGGAAGAGTTTCCTTCATGGATGTCTGCCATAGCAACATCAAAACAAGAAGACGATGCAGTTACTATAGCCAAAACAAAGGTATCAGAAGTTGTCAATAAAACACTTGAATATAGCAAGTCGTTAAACAGCAATCCTTCCCGTCAAGTAGCGAATGAGATTCATCAAGCAGTCTCGACTGTAGCGAACCACTATAAAACAACTCTTGCTGATGTACAAAAAGCAATTACAGAGAACTATAACAATATTGGTAAAGATGACTATACAGTTGTTAAGTTTGCAAAGATGGCTGTTGCCAATATAGCCGCAGCTAGCGTCTCTCCAGACTTGCGACGTGCACAGGACCTGAAAAAGTATTTTGAAGGACAAGAGAA
>CAYOTQ010000039.1:0-3605 GCA_964406915.1 uncultured bacterium | reverse complement strand
TGCTTCTGCAGAAGCTACGAAACTAGCATTCGAAACTTCAGAAGCGCTATTGAAGCGTTCTTCTTTAGAAGTGGACAGTGTCTATACAAAGGGTTTGCCAACAATGAGCGAGTCAGAGTGGAGAATATATTCTGCCAAAACGCCAAAGATGGGAATGTCTGTTGATGGAAAGTCGGTAGATACATACAAAGCACTCTCATTTGAGCTCAATAAAATTGCAGAAGGCAAGTCCCTCGAGTTGCTCCGATACTGCTTGAGCGATGCTCGAACAGTAGTGAAAGATCAGCTGGCTACAAAAGGAGTATCTGCTACTTTCGACAAGGAAGCAGAATCTACCCTCACAGTAACAAAAAGTGAAGATGGTGTGGTCACTATCCAATTGTCAGTTCCATTACTCGTAGCAAAAGCAGTAGGCGCTTATTCATTTGCTGCTGTAGATGGTACTCTTATCACGACAATTAAAGGGGATGCTGTTTCTGCAAAATGTTCATATGGCAATATTGAATTGCTGGCAGCGAAGGCAACACTTGAAGATCTAAAACTTGCAGAAAAAGTCTTTTCTAAAGTGGCGCCTGTAGTTGTTCAACCTAAGGGTGAAACACTAGTAGAGAAAAAAGAAGAAGAAGTCAAAGCTCCTTCAGAAGTGTAGTAGCTATTTTAGGTTTTTGACAGCCTCTGTTTGCTCCTTGCAAATAGAGGCTGTTTTTTTTGATCCACTTTTCAGTAGCAATATAAAGGTTTGGTTGTGGTGAATAGACCTCTTTCGAAACCTTATTCCCATGCCTGCCCGTTCCCGAAGCTTTGATGGAAATTAAATCTATTGATATCTTTCGAATCGCCTGTGGCTACAGAATGGATGAGTATATTTTTATCCTGCAAGCGTAGCGGATCCTGCTCATCTTGTTTACGTTTTTTCTAGAACCGGTGCTACAAGTATACATCAAGACAATGTTAATCTTAATTTTCTTGTTATCAATGGCTTAAGTTGTGCAATTTGAAATACAGGATCTTCCTGTTATATTGCGAGTTTTTTCGTCGCATCCATAGAGCGCAAGCTATTGAATACGGCGAAAAAATCGCGCTCTGACACAGAATCTCTCTGTATTCCCACTTCTTGTATTCCCACTCTTTGTATTCCCACGAGAGAAAAACCCAGAACTCAGGTTATTATTCTGTCAGAAAGAGCAGAGGATTTTCGATCAACTGCTTCAACGTGCTCATAAAGTGCGCCGCTTCTGCACCATCGATGATGCGATGATCGCAAGAGAGCGTCAGCACCAGTTTTTTCCCAGGCACCACCGCCCCATTTTTCACCATCGGGGCATCAGTGATTGCTCCAATACCTAAAATAGCTCCATGCGGTGGATTGATGATAGCTGTCATTTCAGTGATGCCAAACATCCCCAGGTTTGAAATCGTAAAGGAGCCGCCTTGATATTCTTCCGGCGACAACTTACCTTCTTTAGCCCGTGTTGCCAATTGTTTGGCTTCTTTTGACAGCTGTCCCAAACTCTTGTTATAGGCATCAGTAAGAATCGGGGTGATCAACCCTCCAGGAATTGTAACTGCCATCGCAATATCTACGCGTGAAAAGCGCAGGATAGTTTGCGTCTCTTCTTGAAAGCAGCTGTTGACTTGAGGGTGTTTATTCAGAGCGTTGGCACAGGCCTTGATGATAAAGTCATTGATTGTGTAGGGCAGCTTTTGTTGCTTGAGCTCTTCGCGCATCGTGTACACAGCTTCCGCATCGATTTCCTGTCTGATATAAAAATGTGGAATGAGCGATTTAGACTCTTGCAGCCTCTGGGCAATGACTCTACGCATAGGTGTCAGAGTTTCTTCTGTTATCTGAGGCTTTGCCGGCGAAGAGGTGGAAGATAATTTTTGCGCTTGTTCAAGATCTCGGCTCATGATACGGCCATGGGGACCAGATCCTTGTACAGATTCAAGATCAAGTCCTTGCTGACTGGCAAGTTTTTTTGCTAGGGGAGAAGCAAGGACTCTTTGAGCAGAAGGTTCTTTATGAGCGATAGCTTCTTTATGAACAGGAGTAGCTGCTGGCGCACTTGATGGAGATATAGAGGCTTTAAGAGGTTTCTTCTCTACTACCTTCTCTGCTTGTGTTTTCTCTTCTTGTTTCTCTTCTTGCGGCTTTTGTGGTTTTTTTGTCTCTTTTGAGGGCTCGCTGCTGATAATTTCGGGAGTGTAGCCTTCGATGCTCTCATCAGCTTTTTCACTAAAAATTGCTAAAGGAGCATTTACTGCAGCCTTTTTCCCATCCTCACACACAATTTTTCTGAGCCACCCTTCATCAAGAGCGCAATGTTCTACGGTGGCTTTATCGGTCGCAATTTCAAGCAGCACATCTCCTGATTCCACTCGATCTCCGGGACGCTTGTGCCACTTTGCAATCACGCCTTCTGTCATTGTAGGCGAAAGTTTTGGCATATAGACAGTAAACGGCATATGATAATCCTATAGATGAATCGTTTGACGAACAGCGGCAATAATTCTTTCTGGTGTGGGAAGAGTTTCGGCCTCTAGCTTTTTGGAGTAGGGCATCGGTGTCTCACGTTGGCATACTCTTGCAATTGGGGCGTCAAGAAATTCCAGACAGTGCTGCTGAATCAAAAACGCAACTTCTGATGCAATACCAGAATATAAGTGTCCTTCTTCAACGATTACGCAGAAATTGGTTTTTCTTACTGAGTTGGCGATTGTCGTGATGTCGAGAGGCTTAATTGTCTGAAGATCGATGAGTTCCGGCTTTATTCCTTCACTTTGCAAAACCTGGCAGGCTTCTTGGCACAGCTTTACCATTCTTCCATGAGAGATGATGGTAATATCGCTGCCCTCGATGGCGACACGCGCCTGTCCAATTGGAATCAGATATTCTTTTTCAGGAACTTCCATTTTGTCATTATAGAGCAGCTCCGACTCCAAAAACAGCACCGGATTATTGTTTCGAATAGCTGTTTTGAGTAGACCCTTGGCATTGTAGGCATTGCTTGGCGCCATGATGATCAGCCCCGGTAAGTTACCATAGATTGCTTCTACGCAGTGGGAGTGCTGGCAAGAGACCTGAGCAGCTGCTCCATTTGGCCCTCGAAAGACAATAGGCACAGAAAAACGTCCGCCTGACATATAGTACATTTTGCAAGCGTGGGAAATGATCTGGTCGGCAGCAACAAAGGAAAAATTGAAGCTCATGAATTCGATAATTGGGCGAAGACCTGTCATCGCAGCACCAATTCCGATTCCGGCAAACCCATTTTCAGAAATTGGAGTGTCGACCACACGCTTTTTACCCCATTTCTCTAGAAGACCTTTGGTGACTTTGTAGGCGCCATTGTATTCCGCAACTTCTTCTCCAAGAATGCAGACTGTGGAGTCTCGCTCCATTTCTTCATCGATTGCTTGCCGTATGGCTTCTCGCATTTCTAGTAGTGGCATGTGTGGTGTCTCCTTATGGCGCAAAAACGTCTTCACCGAGAGTGATCGGGTCTGGCCATGGACTTTCGTCGGCATAGTGCACAGCTTCGACAGCAATCTCTCGCTTCTGTTTATCGAGTTCTTTATATTCGTCTTCTGTAAGCATTCCTCGG
>CAYOTQ010000038.1:0-9345 GCA_964406915.1 uncultured bacterium | reverse complement strand
GCGGCTTTCAATGCTATGCGTTTGTGAGTGCGGATGATAAATATGTGCTGAAGTTTTTGCGTCATCAAAGGCTGCGCCCGCCTGTATTTTATGACTGGCTGCCAAGCTTTCCTTTTGTGAAAAAATTCAAACAGCAAAAAGCTGACGAAAGAGAAAAACGGCTGCAGTATCTCTTTCGTAGTCTCAAAGTAGCCTTCATCTATGTGCCCGATGAAACAGGCCTTTTGTATGTGCATCTCAACAAAACACAGGGGCTGCATCCCACGGTCACTATTTTCGATCGATGCAACAACTCCTACCGGGTGCAGTTAGATGATGTGGAGTTTATCCTGCAGAAAAAAGCGACTCTCATCAAACCAACAATTACCAAGCTGATGCAAGAGGGAAATACAGAGCAGGCCAAAGCGCGTATTGACCAGATCTTTGACCTGCTGGTTCGCTGTGCTAAACGAGGCATTTTGGACATGGATGGGGCGCTGATTCGCAAGGATAACCTTGGATTTTTACAAGATCAGGCGATCTACATCGATGCGGGGAAGCTGGCAAGAAAAGAGTCAATAAAAACAAAAGAGCGCTTCGTGCAGGACTTGAGGCGCCTTCGACCGCTGCAAAAGTGGCTTATCGCCACATATCCCGACCTGGCCGCTCATTTTGAACAGCAGCAGCAACGTGTCATTGAAGCTTTTTAGTGTTCTTTTGATTTTGTGTGCAGGCGGCTGGTTTGCCTACGAGCAGGCATGTGACAATTTTCATACACGCTACTGCTTTTTGAACCAGTGGCCTCAAGTGCCTGTTGCTTCACAAAAGATTCCTGAAGAAATAGAAGCTATTTTTGATAAGCCCTTTACTTATCTTGGAAAAGGCCGGCAGTTTTTTGTCTTTCAAAGCGCTGATGGCGCTTATGTCTTGAA
Source organism: uncultured bacterium (assembly GCA_964406915.1). Classification (GTDB taxonomy): domain Bacteria; phylum Chlamydiota; class Chlamydiia; order Chlamydiales; family FEN-1388; genus CAYOTQ01. Next base: position 8,434 of record CAYOTQ010000038.1, on the reverse strand, counting down.
GTTGATCAAGTGTCAGAGATTTAATCTCTTTTCCTGGATGCAGTATCTTCAGCCTGAGCGTGCATCTCTCAAACAACAGCGTCTGCAGCAGCTGCTAGGAAGCTGCCAGCTGGCGGCCCAAGAGCTTTCAGACCTCACGGCTGTCTTGTTTGTCCATCTGCAGCCAAGTCAGACAGTTCAAAAAAAAGTAGCTCTCGTGGATCGTCTTGGTCTTATTCATGAGCTTGATCTTGACAAAGTCCCTTTCATTATCCAAAGGCGGGCAGAGCAGGCAACGCCAATTCTGCGAGCCGATCCTAAAAGAATTGAGCAGCTCGTCTTTCTCTTTTCAGAGCGTGCCAGACGGGGTGTAATCGATATCGATCGCGGTGGTTTTGCGCGTGGCAATATCGGCTTTTTAGAAGAAAGGGCGATTTTTATCGATGTGGGCACTTTCCAGCTTGTGGATGCTGCCGCTGCCGCAGCTCAATCTGCTGAAGATATTTCAATGCTTAAGATGGCGTTATGACTTGGTAAACATCCCCTTAAGTAGCAGAAAACAGCTTGATTAGCTTTTTAAGCCTGTTTGCTCAAGATTTTCCAATATCCCGCCTGCAATTCCCGCTGAAGGTGTGGGCAGGCTCACAATATGCTTTCAAATAAAAAAACAGGATCTCCAGGATCGGGCAGGATGGGCGTTGCATAACTCACCACTGAGTCACTGAGCTCACTGAGATATATGAGACAACTGAGAGCGCCTATACAACTACTTAATTATAAACAAATTAACTATACAAACTTGTTTATTGTTTATTATATTTTATGTAGAATTAGAAATATAATAAACAATATTGTTGGTTTTATAATGACATTAGTTGATAAAAGTAATATAACTTCGCCTTATGTGGCGACAGAGAAGAACGAGGCTCCTCAGACTGTATCAAAATGTACTCCCGTATTTGGGATGCGTATAGTTACAGCAGCTACAGAGCAAAATACGAAAAGTGCGGTGATAAAAGAAATTCAGCAAGTAATGAGTACGTGGTGCACGGCAATCTCAGCTCGAGAAGAAAAGTCAAAGAAACTAGTCAGCAGTTATCCGGGAGAATTCTCATATTCAGAGATGGCACAGGAAGATAAAGATGTTGTCGTAACATATGGAATGCTTATATCTTCTATGGCAGCTGATCTAGACATTGTCAGCCAAGGAATTTCAAATACGCGTACGCTTTTAGTGCTGCATGATGGCAAGCAACGTATTCAGGCTATTGCCCCTGTAGAAGAACGCGTAAATAGTTTGTATATAGACACTTTGCTATCTGCTGCATGGAATATACCAATGAATGGGAACAATACGAAAGCATATAGAGAATGTGTAGTAAAAGGCGCGGGCACGACCTTAATGAGGCAAATATATGAATTGGCAAAGATGCGCAAAAAAGAAAAAATAGAGCTTACGCCTGCGCGTTCTTCTGAGGGCTTCTATGACTCTCATTTACATATGAAGCGTAAGTTAGGAAGTGTGATCCGATATTTTGATGTCAAAGCAGATTCTATACCTGCCGCCCTTCAAGTTACTTCTGGAAACTTGCTATCATAGCGCCTGATCGTCTATCCTTGAGAGATGATTCGTATTAAAATTCTCTCCGTTGGAAAAACACACGAAAAATGGCTGGAAGCCGGCCTAGACATGTATGTTGAGCGGCTAGCGCCATCTGCGGCATTTGAGCTTGTCTGGTACAAGGAAAGCGAGCAGCTCGAGCGTGCTATGCAGGCAGAAAAACATGTGGTAATTTTAGATGCGCAAGGCCAGAGCTTTGACAGTGAGCGGTTTAGTGAGTGGTTCTTTAAAAAGATTGAACTTTCAGGATCGCGCCTGACCATTGCCATAGGACCGGCTGAAGGCTTTTCCAAAAGTATCAAAGACAAATATGAAGCCATCAGTTTATCTCGGATGACCTTTACTCATCAGCTAGCCAGGCTTGTGTTGATGGAACAGATTTTTCGCGCCTTTGAAATAAAAAAGAATAGCGCCTATCATAAATAGACCTCTTTCGAAACTATATCCCTTTGCCTGTGCCTGCCTTTTCCTGAAGCTTTGATGGAAATTAAATCTTTAATGGCTCGAAGAACTAACTAATCGGGAAAGGGCAGGCACAGGCACTGGCAGAGGCACAGGCACAGGCACGGGAATCTAGCTTCGAAAGAGGTCTAATAAACCAAAAGGCAATAAATCAAGAGGCGTTTAGCTCAACGAGTCTTTGGCTTCAGGAAAGAGCGTAGGCAGCAGCATCTGCAGTTTTATCGAATCTTTTGCAAAATTGCGAATTCCCTCTGCCAGCTTGTCTACTGCCATAGGATCTTCGTTGAAAAGGTAGCGAAAGAGACTTTCGTTCAGATCCAGACGCTCGATAGGCGCTTGTTTTGCCTGCTGTACCGACAGTTTTTGTTCCACACTCTCAGAGCTATTTTGCAGCTCATCGAGAAATTGAGGGGAAATCGTCAGCAGATCACAGCCTGCAAGCTCAAGAATTTCTCCTTTATTTCGAAAGCTGGCGCCCATCACCTGCGTCTTATAGTCAAATTTCTTAAAGTAGTTATAAATGCTGCGTACAGACAATACACCCGGATCCTCGGCTGCTGGAAAGGCAGCAACACCGGAGTTCTTCTTATGCCAGTCAAGAATGCGTCCAACAAAAGGAGAGACGAGAGTCGCTTTTGCCTCAGCGCACGCCACTGCTTGTGGAAGAGAAAAGATCAGCGTCATATTGCAATGGATGCCTTCCATCTCGAGTATTTCAGCCGCACGTATGCCTTCCCAAGTTGATGCCAGTTTGATCAATATGCGCTCTCGCGGTATCCCTGCATGCTCGTAGAGAGAAATTAACGAACGAGCCTTGGCAATACTTTGTTCGGTATCAAATGAGTAGCGCGCATCTACTTCTGTAGAGACTCTGCCGGGAATCAACTTCAAAATTGCAAGACCAAAATTTACAAATATCTTGTCCATGAGGGCCTGCTTTCGCTGCTCTTTATTGGAGGTAAGATGCGCCGTGTCGCGTATGGCTTTTTGTATCAAATCGCGATACTCAGGCTTTTGGGCTGCAGCAAAGATGAGAGAGGGATTTGTCGTGGCATCTGTAGGCAAAAATTGTGCAATTGCATCAATATCACCCGTGTCTGCAACAACAGTGGTCATGCTTTTGAGTTGTTCGAGTTGATTCATATTCACTTCTTCTTTTCTGTTGGCTGTACTCGGAAAGTCACCACAAGCTTTTGGTTGCCGACTTGCAAATCCAGTGTCGATTTGAGGCGGGTCAAGAGCAGCTTAAAAGGTACCTTTACGCTATGAGGTCCTACTTCTACTGCGACTGAGGTATTGCCGAGAATTTCTTGTGAAAGGGCTATTTGTTTGCAGAGGGCAGCAAAAAGGACCAGCTGACGCTTCAATGAGGCTTCTTGCAGCCCATACTTTTTTCCACATCCTGCACAGGTTACAATACAATCGCTTGCGTCGAGATCTGCTAAAGAGAAAACGACAGGCTGTTTGCATCCAAGGCAGTCAATTTGAAAAGAGCCTTGCTGACAAAGACTTGATTGACAATGACTTGTTTGAGAAGAATCAGAGTCCACTATGTTACTATCCTCATATACACATTAAATATACACTACTGATGATATTCATTTACACAAGACTTTTGTTAAAATACTTTTCCAATACTCTTAAAGGTGCTGTAGATTCATTCTTAAGGCCGGAGACAGGCAGATGAAAGGTCTGCTCGAGGACATGTTGCCCTCGCAGAGCTGCATGAGAGACCTGGTCTGTATAGACCATCCAGCTGCTTCCAGGAGCAAAGAGAACTTCTTCTTGCGCCACATTCTTTTGATACTCTTTATCGCCCTTCATTGTGTCGTGCAATTGGAGCATATAGTGATCATAAGGGGTTCGTAGATCTTTTGTAATTCCCAGTAATTTGAGTATCGGGGCAAGGCCAATGAAAGGAGTAGATGTGCGCGCGGCCATTTTATTTACAACATCAGCAAACGGCTCTCCTACACGCCACACACGCGGTTTTCCCTCATTATTAATATTGGTAAAGAGACGAAGGATTCTCTTGCCTTTGGTAGGATTTGATGGAAAGGAGTCGATATGGAGCAGAGAGTCATCTTTTCTGTAAGAGGCGTGATCGCGGCCAGCAATTTCAGCAGGCCTAAAACTGGTCTTTGCCTGGAGTAAATTAGCTTTATAATGGGGGATGAGCCTGAGTAAAAAATCGCGGCTGCAAAGAGCGTAGCGTTTGAGCAGCTGTTTGAGTTTTTCTGCTTCTTCTCCGACACAGTTTGTGCCTGCCAGACAGTCATTTCTAATATCGAAGCTAATATTTTTTCTGTTGCCTAGTTTTTCCGGAGAAAGAAATGGCTGCTCATATTCGTAGAGGGGAAATGAAAGGGCGGGAAAATAGAGCACTTTACCATTTTCTAAGGCAGATACAGCTTTTTCTTGAATGGTCTCTGGCAGTGTATCGTCCCAGCGGGAGATCTGAAAGGTTTCAAGTAACGACATAGCAAAATTCCTTTTTATAAAAAAAGCAGTATGCCCTCAGAGCTATTTTCCTCCAATAATAAAGACTTGAACTTCCGTAAGTGATCATGTAGAATTTTTGGTTGTATGCCAATTCATATTGAAATTCAGCACCTTTACAAAAGCTATAAACAGATACATACAACCGTGCATGTCCTGGAGGATGTCTCTCTTGTTATCGAAAGAGGTGATATTTACGGAATTATTGGCATGAGCGGTGCTGGCAAGTCCACGTTAATTCGTGCTTTGTCAGGCCTTGTCACACCCACATCCGGCCAGATTCTCTATTCAGAGATCGATATTGCCCACATGGACAAGCAGTCGTTTCGTGAATTTCGCAAAAAAATAGGAATGATTTTTCAGCATTTTAATCTGCTCAGCAGTCGCACTGTTGCAGAAAATATCGCCTATCCACTCGAAATTGCCAATATGCCACATGAAGCTCGTGTAGATGAGCTACTCCAGCTTGTGGGTCTGAGCGAAAAAAAGAATACTTATCCTTTGCAGCTCAGTGGCGGAGAGAAGCAGCGTGTAGCGATTGCACGGGCGCTTGCAACACATCCGGAAGTGCTTTTGTGTGATGAGGCGACCTCAGCTCTTGATCCCAAAACCACACAAGAGATTCTCAACCTTCTAAAAAGCATCAACAAAAATCTGGGTGTGACTATTTGTTTGATTACCCACGAAATGGATGTGATCAAGCAGATCTGCAACAAGGTGGCAGTTATTGACAAGGGGGCGATTGTAGAGAGCGGCCTTGTGTCAGATGTATTTGCAGATCCAAAGCACATGATTACTAAATACTTCTTGCAACATAGCTCCCACGATATTCCCCAAGAGTTTTTTACAGGCGTATCACCCAATAGAAAATTGCTGAGACTGCAATTCAAGGGACAAGTTGCTGGAAAGCCATTGATTTCCACTATTGTCCGCAAGTTTGATATCGATGCCAATATTTTGATGGGCTGGATTGATCGTTTGCAGACGGTATCTGTTGGCACTCTTATCATTGAGCTGACTGGCAATCCAGAAAGGATTGCAGAGGCGATTTTTTATCTAGAACAAAATATGGTTCATTGCGAGGTAGTAGATAATGAATGCTGACGATATAAACCTTGCTTTGCAACTTCTGCCTCTGCAACTCTGGAATAGTGTCTACATGGTGGTGGTCTCTGCCATTTTTGCACTCCTTATTGGCCTGCCAATAGGGGTGATTTTGACAATCACTGATAAGGGGCATATTAAAGAGTGCCCTCTGGTCTATAAGTTGCTGGAGACGGCTGTCAATATTGGGCGTTCGTTTCCCTTTGCCATTCTTATGGTTGCCTTGATACCGTTTACCAGATGGATCGTGGGGACAAGCCTGCGAACAACAGCTTCGATTGTCCCGCTGACAGTTGCCGCTGCGCCTTTTGTTGCCAGATTGATTGAAACGAGCCTCAAAGAAGTCGACAGACACGTTCTTGAGGCAGTCATTGTTATGGGCTCCACAACATGGCAGATCATTCGAAAAGTGCTCCTGCCAGAGGCGTTGCCTTCAATTATATCTGCCATCACTTTGACAGTGATCAACCTCATCGGCTATAGCGCTATGGCTGGTTTGGTAGGAGGCGGAGGACTTGGCCAAGTGGCTATTCAGTATGGCTATAACCGATTCAATACTTTCATTATGATCCTGACTGTTGTACTTCTCATTTTGCTCGTGCAGATTGTGCAGTGGCTTGGAGGCTATTGTGCCAACACTATACTTAGAAAAAGGGGGAAAATCACCCATGAATAAATCTATATTGAATAAAGTTCTATTTTCGCTCATTGCGGTAGTTGTGATTCTTACTGCTTGGAGCTGCTCTTCAAAAGAAAAAAATGGACTGACGGTAGCTGCCTCTGCAGTGCCACATGCTGAGCTTCTCGAATTTGGCAAAACGATGCTCAAGCAGAAGGGGATTGATCTTACGATCATTGTGGCAGATGATTACAACATGCCAAACCGTGCTTTGGCAAATAAAGAGGTGGATGCCAACTTTTTTCAGCATGTTCCTTTTTTGCAAGAGCAAGTCAAGCAGTTTCACTATCCTCTTGTGGTGTTGGCTGCTGTAGAACTTGAGCCTATGGGGATCTACTCGCGCAAGCTACGCTCTCTTGTTGACGTGCAAAATCAGGCTGTTGTAGCAGTTCCTAATGACCCGACAAATGAAGCAAGAGCGCTCTTCTTGCTCCAAAAGGAAGGGCTGATCGAACTGGACCGTGCTGATAACCTGCAAGCTACAGTTTTGAATATCACAAAAAATCCAAAAGAGCTGAAGTTTATAGAAGTCGATGCAGCGATGGTGCCTCGTGCGCTAGATGAGGTAGACCTTGCAGCGATCAACACCAATTATGCTTTAGCAGCAAATCTTTCTCCCCTTGATGATGCGCTTGTGCTTGAAGATCAAGACTCTCCTTATACAAATGTCATCGTTATCAGAGAGGGAGATGAAAATCGCGCCGACATTCAAGCCTTAAAAGAGGTGATGAATTCTTCTGAAATGAGACAGTTTATTCTCAGGAAATATAAGGGAGCAGTATTGCCTGCGTTTTGATACAACATTTGGGAGCCGTTATGACACAACCTGTCGCTCAACTACAATGCACAGAAAGTGAACTGTATGACTTTTCTTTGCGTAATTTAAGCCAAGAAGACTATCGGTATTGTGGCATTTATCGCGAGAGCACTCCGCAGCAATGCTACGACTTGCTATCTGCTCGCTATGCCACTATTCTCTACAGAGAAGAGAAAGACGATGATACAGGCGTTTCAAAAAGAATCATTCAAACAGACAAGATTGATACGTTACGCAGAATAGCTGCTTGTTTTCGTTCAATAATTTTTGACACGTCAGTAGAGGGTGCTAGACTCAATTGGCTAGTGTTTTTTCTTGATTTGCAAATGCCTTCGTTCGCAAATCGGCTTATCGAGACCTTTGCTACCAAAGAAAATGTTACCATGTATGAAGGATTGTTTTTACCTGCTGTGGAATCTCGCGGCTTAGATGTCAATGAGGCAAAGGTCTTTATGGAGGGTCTCAAGAAGCGTTTGACATGAAGGCTCTGCTTCAACTCATACAGATGTCTTGTAAAAAAGCATCTTGTAAATAAGTGTGACGCTTTGGTACCCTTATTTCACAAAGGAATTTTAGTTCATATGTCACAGACGCAGTGCGAAAAGTTTTTTTCCTTCCAGCTAATGCAGGTACCTTGCCTTGCATCCACTGCCGTTTTGTCTTCTGTCGTCGTCGTAGTCGTGCGCTTCGCGCACTAATAATTCACCCCTACTTACATTTTTATTTATAACAAGTTTCCCAGAATAGGAATGGGAAGAAAGAATTTTTTACGACGGTACAGTATGAAACAGCTCTTTAAATCACAATCGCTAGCAATAGGGCTAGCCATGTTTTCCATGTTTTTTGGCGCAGGAAATGTTATTTTCCCCCTTGCTGTAGGCCAATACGCGGGAGATAAAAACTTTTATGCAATCCTTGGCTTGATTCTCACAGCGGCCTGCATGCCAATTGCTGGCGTTATCGCGATGATTCTCTTCGATGGGAACTATCGACAGTTTTTTGGCCGGCTTGGAAAAGCTCCCGGCTTTTTACTTGCGTTGATCATTATTAGCTTGCTGGGACCTTTGGGCTCTACCCCGCGCTGTATTGCCCTTGCCTATACAACACTCAAGAGCTCATTTCCAGCGCTCTCACCTGTTCTCTTTAGTGCTTTTGCTTGCTGTGCTATTTTTCTCTTCACGGTAAAGAAGAATTACATCCTGCGGCTGCTAGGATGGGGGCTAACACCTCTTTTACTCGCTTCACTGATCAGCATCATCGCGATTGGTCTGTT
>CAYOTQ010000037.1:0-9349 GCA_964406915.1 uncultured bacterium | reverse complement strand
ACAGGTTTCACAAAACCTCGTTTTTGTCCTTATTATAGAGAGAAACAAAAGAATATGTCAATATTTTTAGCACTCGATATCAAAAAGTGCTAAGAGGCTGTACGGGATTTGAGCAGCCGAAGTGCATTGAGCCCTACAAGGACAGTGCCTCCTTCATGCACAATGACAGCAAGCCAAAGCGGCATCATGCCGCAAATAGCGGGAATACTGCCAAATACAATCGCCACACTTGCAATTAAGAGATTTTGCTTCACTATCCGCCTCGTATAGCTCGCTCTTTCAAAGAGCCAGTCCAGGAGCTCTATATTGTCATGCAGCAAAATGACATCAGCTACCGCACGTGCAGTAGCACTGCTGATCTGTCCCATTGCAATGCCCACTGTCGCTCTTGCCAGCGCCGGCGCATCATTCACTCCATCTCCACACATAGCAAGCCCAGCACTCTTAGCAAGCTCTTCAATACGCAGTAGCTTATCCTCAGGTTTGAGCTCTGATTCAAACTCAGAAATCCCTACCTGGCGCGCAATAGTGGCAGCACTTTCTTGGTGATCCCCGGTAAGCATGATGATTCTGTGACCCGAACGCTTAAGAGAGGCAAGCATTTGAGCCACGCCTGCTCGCTGCTGATCAGCCAACACAAATACAAACCATTCATTATCAATGACATATGCCGATACGATCTTGCCCTGCTTTTGAAATTTTGCAACTTCTGCCTCCAAAGCAGCAGACTCCTTCACAAGCCCTTTCGCATGATCTATATCCCCAATAAATACATGCCGTCCGTCAATGATGCCTTGGACCCCCACCCCGGGAATCACTTTCACCTCTCGTGCCTGCAAAAGCTCAGCCCCCTCATCTTGTGCTTTTTGCACAATTGCTTTAGCAATTGGATGTACAGCATGCCTTTCCAGTGCAGCTGCGATTGCAAAAAGCTCTTTTTCTGAGTAGGAAGAATCACCATAAATTCCCTCTACAACCAACATACCCAACGTCAGCGTGCCTGTTTTATCAAAGGCAACAATTGAGCAGGCTTGCAAGGCATCAAGCACCACCCCCCCTTTCAAAATGATCCCTCTTTTTGCACAGGCGCCCAAAGCACTCAGATAGGCGATTGGAACAGCAAGAATCAGCGCACAAGGGGATGCTGTGATGAGAAAAGCAAGCGCACGATAAATAGAGCCCTCTACTCCAAAATAGCCTATCCCTAGCAAAGGCGCTAGACTGAAAGCGAAGAGCACAGCGAGAAGAATGATAGTAAGCGAATAGCCTCTTGCAAAACGATCAAACCAGCGTTCTAGCTTTGGCTTGGCACTCTGTGCATGGGTGACGAGCTGTACAATGCGCGACACTGTCGAGTCTTGACTGGTATGGGTCACTCGCACTGTTAAAGCGGCTTCTGTGACCTGCGCTCCTGATGCCACTTCATCTCCTGGCCGCCTGCGCACCGGAAGGCTTTCTCCTGTTAGGTGCGCAAGCGTTACTGAAGAGACTCCCTCTACTACCACACCATCTAGAGGCACGATCTCTCCGGCCCTCACAAGAATCAAGCTGCCGATCGACACATCTTGCACCGCACGTTCAATAATCTCTCCATGATCGATAACACACGCTTTTGTCGGCACGAGCGAATGGAGCGTCATAATAGCGCTCTTTGCCTTCAGAGAGACGCTATCTTCAATCGCTCCCGACAGAGAAAAGAGGACAAGCAAAAGAGCGCCTTCAAGACCGCTGCCAATAAAAATTGCAGAAAAGGCGGCCAAGGTCATCAATACATCGATATTTACATCTTTGGCAATCACGAGATCCTGGACTGAATGAATCAAAGCAGGAGCGCCGACAATCAGGTATACTGCCGCAAGGAGCACAAAGCTACAGGGATACCACTGCTGGACAGAGCAAAGAAACGATGCGAGCAGCAAAAATGCAGCAAAAATGGAGGCTTTCAGAGGCAAATTGCGGCTGATCTTGCGAGCAAAAGGGGTAAGAAAGGGACTAGCACTCTCTTCAAGACCGAGAGCAAAAAACTCATGTGCAACAAAAGGGTCACTGCTTCGTCTTTTTCCGAAGGGCACCTTCTGTGTTGAGGGCGCTCGCTGTGCGATCGTCATGCGGCTACCCAAAGATAAATTGCATAAAATAATAAGTCCCGCATAGGGCAAAGATTCCAAGCCCCAGATTCCAGACAATAGCCGCTATAGGATTGTTTCGCTCGAGCCTAGCACCCGTATAGCTGGCGATGCCAATTACCAATACCGCTATCAGTAAAAATGCTCCTTCTTGAGAAACAATATAGCCCCCAATTGAGGCACCTGCGGCAAAAATGACACCTGCTGCCGCCCCAATTCCCTGCATGAGAGGATGTTCGTTTTGTTGTAGGCGAAAACCCATCTCCTCTTCCAGCATGACACGAAGAAGCCGGTCGCCATCGGCCATCAACACATCGACTACATCATCTAGTAGCTTGCCTTGAAATCCCTTGGCAGCATACAGCGCTTTCAGCTCACATTTTTCCTGTTCGCGATTGACTTCAATCTCATGGCGCTCTTGATCCATCACCCGATGCAGCCTCTCAAGACGAGACCAGGAGAGCCAAGAGGCGCGCCCCATTTTCCAAAAGAGCCAACCACACGCAAAAGCAGCCATCACAGCAAGACATTGCTCAATAGAAAACTCAAATTTGTCTAATACACAGGCAATGAGCACGAGCGCCATCACAGTCTCTCTTGCAGCATCGCACGCTGCAAATATCATGCCAGGAGTCTCAGCGCCGTGAATCTCCGAGGAAGTCCACATACCTTGCGCCTGCACTTCAACCATGTGCTGCATTGCCTCTTTACCTTGAAAATGGGCAAATTCTTTGTTTTCACCTTCTTCACTGTTTGGATCCATCGACACTCCAATTTCTCCTAAACATAGCAAAAGCAAACATAAATTTATTATAAATTAATTTTTTGATAGAATAAGAGTAAGAGGAGTTAATTCCTCTATAAGCGCGAAATCGCAACGGAAAGGGAACATAATGATCTCTTCAATTAATACCAATTGGTTCATGGATAGTAATTGGAACAGCACCCTTGCACCTAATGTAGTATCCGCACAAACATCATACAACACAGCATTAGCTGCAGTAAATGCTTATACTGCTACCTATACCCAATCCCAAACAAATTTAACAAATGGCATCACTACAGCCACTACAGCAGCTGCTTTGACAACTCTGCGTACTGATTTTGATAGCAAGCAAACCACGTACAATGCATTACTTACCACGCTGGCAACTGCCAGCGCCAACCTTGTAGCTGCAAAAAAAGCAGCATTTCTCTCAGTTGACTCCCAAGGCAATACCAATATCAATAGCTACGTCTCGACGCTCACTCAGACAGATGGGATTGGGAAAAACCTGACGCTGACGGGCACGGTATCGACAGGCGACAATACCTTATTGAGCACTGCAAATACACAGCGGTCTACTTCCAGAACCTCATTTTTGACAAACTTGAATACATTTTTGACCCGCGAAGACTCGCTGCGTCAATCACGTTTGCAACTTGAAATATATCAAGACCAAAAATTGCTTGCACAAGCAGATCTAAAAATTGCGCAGCTCTCCGGGGCGAGCACAACCGCCCCTCAAGCAGCACTCGACCTTGCGACTACAAACGTGAATAACCAACAAACTATTGTCAATAACAACACTACCGCCAGAAACAGCCAACAAACTACTACGAGTACCGCCTTCACTTCCTACAAAAGCACGCTTGACTCCCTTGTCGGAGTTTTGGCTAATTCAAAAGATCTGGCAGTCAGCACACCTACTACTTTTGCAACAGCTTTGCAAAACGCAAAAGATGCGGCCGATGCCTTGCAAAGCTCGCAACTAGCAGATGATCTTGCGAATGATAATGAAGCCTTCACGGCTCACTTTGAGGATTTTCCAACAGAAAGCACAGACCTTACTTCATTCATCACAAGCATAACGTCCACTACAAAAAGCGCCACAGACATTGTCCTGGCTTCCGGCCTAGATACAGCCGTATCGGTCACCTCCGAAATTTCACTGCCTAAGCTGCCGACAGGAGGCAATATGTCGATGAAAGACTTGATGGGCTTTATCTCCGCCATTCAGCTGCTCATCGGACGTCTTACACAAGAGCTGCAGAAAGCAGATAGAAACCTTGATGAACTCAGGCTAAAAATCTGGAATTATCAAGGCACACTCGTGACGCAAACCACTTCTGCCTCTCTTGCATGGGCCAATCTGCTGCAAGCGGCAGATTCTGCCTACGATGTCCAAGTCGCACAAGACAACATTGACAATAGCGAGGCTGCAGTAGACGCGATTAACCATATTCTGCAGCAGCTGAACAACATCAACGCCAAAATCGATACCCTCAACGATGAAATCGACGACCAAAATCAACGAGGCAAAGATATTGTTACCGGATATAACAATAGCAGCTTCATTTCTGTGGATGAAAAAAACTATGGCGGCACTCAAGTGCCTGACGGCGTGAACATCAATGATATATTGAATCAAGATACGAATGTGAGCTATCCAGCGACAATTAACGATAGCGCGCTCATATCAATACCTACTCAAATCCCGCATCTCAGCCATTTATCGTTATCCTCTTCTGAGATCCCTTCATCATTTCCAATTGAGCCAGAAAATTCCAGTCATCCTCTCAGCATTCACAACCTCCCAAGCTCTCTTCCAAGCACTGCTGATATCGACACCATCAACGACACGATCAAAAAGATCAATGAGGCCCTCTATCCTCTCAAAGAGCGTCTGAGTGGCGCTCCAATCAATTATACCTTTATCGAACCCTTTACCTTGCGCCAGCCGCTTCCTACAGTGCGTGACATTACGAGTGTTGTTGATTTCTCCAACAACTTATTTTTGATGCAGATTCTTTTATCAATCGTCTCTGTCATCACGAATGCAAAAGAACAAAGACTCTTCGAAATTTCTGGAACTTTCACACAACTTGCCGCAGCCACAGAAGCCAATAACAAGGCAGTAACTTCCAACCAATTTACCACCGGCGCTCCGATTGGCGGCGGAGCCGGCATCTTGAGTGCCGATATTTTGGCAGCACAATCAAAAGTAGCCAGAGCGGTATCTCAGGTTTTGTCATCAGGAGATTTGCTCGATTCTCTGCAATCACTGATTGAACAAGGCTCCTTGATTGGAGGATTAAAAGGTCTCACACAGCTGCCTACAGGATATGCCAACTACTCACTGCTTGGCCTCGTTCGCCACGATCAACTGATCGAGCAAGGAGATGCTATACAATCGCAGTTAGATACTGCAAAGTCAGCCGCCGTTTCAGAAACAATCAACACAGTGGTTGAAACAGCAGGAAATGGTCCTCTTCTCAAACAAGAAGCCCTGAACATCATTGCCAAACTAGCTCCAGGATCTTTAGGATCAGAAGATGAGATTAAAGAGCTCATCGCCTTCCTTGTAGCCTTACTTCAGCTCTTGCTTTTGATTGTAGCAGCACTTCTTTCTGCCGCTGTAGGTGGCGATAACTCTATCGACAATGTAGTCTCAAAAATACTAGCACGCCCAGAAGATGCACAATTTGCCAAAGATATTCAGGATCTGAAAACCCTTGGACTGCCAATCGACATTCCAGAAACCCTGACTCCTTCAACACCTGGCTTTGAATCAATATTCCTCAATGCCTTTCTTCCTCTTCTTCCAGAGACAACACAAATTGCTTTTGAAACCAAGATAACCTCTCTTTTCCAAGACAATGGCATCTCGCTTCCTACAACAAGTGATAGTCAATCCCCAGACTCCTTCGGCACTACAGTTGCAAATGCTCTTTCTTCAGCACCTCTGGATATCAGGCCTGTCCTTAGGCAGCAGGTATCAGCTGCTATCAGCTCACAAATCCAGACCTCTAAATTGGACCAGATCGATACACTCCTCGGCAGACCCTCAAAGGAAACTGGAGCAATCAGTGATGACGATATACAAGCGCTCGCTACGGCAGCATCTACAGGAAAAATTACACCAGATCAAGCAAAGGATATTATTAATATACTGCTGAGACAAGAAGCTGCTGCCAAAAACCCCATTATTGCAACGCTTATAGATCGAGCAAATGGCGCTCCAGTATCTACAGGTGTAAGCGCACCCGCACCTACAACTGTCAGCGCACCTGTATCTACAGGTGTATCAGGAGAGACAAAACCGCCCGAACAACAACCAAAAGATCCTGTTGTACTTCTGAAAACTGCTTTTGAAGCGCTCTCTCGAGATAGTGACCAGTCTCGATTTGTCAGCGAAGTCCTCCTCCTTACTGCAGACAAGGTAAGAGGACAAACAGACTTTTTTAAACGTTCTCTAGACCTTATCCTTGACCCTGCGACCTTTATGATTCGCAACTTCTCAATCTTTACTCAGGGCACTGATAGAACTGGAGGACAATCACCACTCTCTCTTCCAATTAGTGGATGATCGTATAAGGAGGATATACACATGGCCATTCCAACCCCACTCGCCGGCGGAGATGCAGCCTTTCAGATATGGGAACAACTGGCAAAAGCGCTTGCCACTAATGACTCCCAGGCATTGCATGCAGCAACCCAGCAGATAGAATCGCTTTCAACAGAAGATCGAAAAACAATTGAAACACTGCTGGCAATGATGCCCGCCCCATGGCTGTCTCCAACGCTATTGATCCAGATATTTTCCAATCCGGAGACCAGTATTGGCATTTTGTCCCGTCTGAATGGAGATAAAGGAAAAGAGACTGCAAACTCTTTCGGAATTGTTGAAAGTGCCATCATTCTTGCCGCGCTGACACACTGGATGAATACAACAGTAGCACAAGCTGAACAGCAGCGGACACGAGACCAAAAGGCAAGTGATCTGAAAAAAGATCAAGCCAAAGCTGATGCTGATGCCGCAGCTCAAAACCCTATCAACCTTGCTCTCCAGGCCTTTATTCAAAGCCAACTGACATCAGGCGTCGTTGCGCAAGCGTCAACGCCAAGTCAAGTAACGCCAAGTCAAGTGTCGACGCCAAGCATCGATTCTGTGCAGTTTTTAAAGAACAACCCGATCCTCCTTTCTGGACTACAAACAGCAGATCCAGCTTTACTTACGCAAGCCTTGCAAGTAGCGCAGGCCCAAATTCTCATCGCCTGTCTTGATCAATTTATTGCCACAGAGAAGGCCATCGCTGAAGCACAGCAAGCCTCTCTCAAAAAGAAAGACGCTGCAACCCTCTCTCCCAATCAACAACTCGCGACCGATTACATCGCTGATATCAAAGAAGGAAAAGTAGGACTTACACAAGCCAGTGCGATGTTGCTGCAGTTTTTACTCATAAATGCCGCCGGTGTACAAGTTATTGGAATGACAGCTCCTGCAGTAGGACAGACAGCAGCAATGCCTCCTGTGGATGCAATTACCAATACTACACTGATTGCCGCTACACAAGCGAGCACACAAGCAGTAGGAGCTCCTGCAAATGACATTGTCAATAGCTGGCAATCTTCCTACAGTAATATCTTGCCACAAGATCCTACAAACCAGATTGCCGTTTCCTCAGATTTGATCTCACAATTGGGACTGATGGCCTCTATCTATGCACAAATGGCACCCTACTGGTCAATTCCTGCCGCCGTATCTCTGGTACAGACAGGAGGCGTAATGAATGAGGCTGCCAAAACAGAGGCAGCGGTGCGGGCCTATGCGATTGCTCTCGGAACTCTTATCTCCTCGCCAGAGTTTACCCAAATTATGAAAAACCTCATTTTGCGTAATGTCCCAAATCCAGCCCAGATTTCTACAGAACAGCTCAATGCCTATATCTCAGGCTTAAAAATTTCACTGCTTCTCAATGCCTTTGTAGCGATTCGACTGACGATCTTGCGAAAAACAGAAGGAAAATTTTCGCCGCAGGAGCTGTGTCAAATGATCTTGGGCAAAGTGCCTCTACCTGTAGGCGACGATGTGCAAGCAGGATTAATACGACTGATGCAAGCAGAACTTAGCAGTATACCCGAGGAAAACTGGGAAGCCTTCTTGATGAGCATGTTGGGAACCTACAGTGAAAATAGCAATCTCGAGAGCATGATCGACCCATCCAAGCAGTTTTTAAACCTATGCGATCAAAGTCTTTTCATGAACCAGACAGCCTCTGAAAGCATCTAAGAGGCTGTCTTCAAATTAAGACAGCCTCTAAATTCGATAGAGGAGTGAAAAGAGGCGGATTGCCATCTCATAATCATCTGTGTGGATCAGCTCCCTGGCTGCATGCATACCTATCAATGGAATGCCTATATCCATCGTCTGAAAACCAGTCTGTGCAGCATGAATCGGCCCGATCGTGGAGCCGCACCCAATGTCATTGCGACAGGAAAAAAACTGAATCGGGACTTCATGCTTCTTGCAAAGAGATAAAAGCTCTGCGGTCATCGCTGCATTACTCAGGTAGCGCTCCTGGGCATTTGTTTTGATAACAATCCCCTGTCCAAGCTGGGGTCGATGACGAGGGTCGTGCCGGTCGCTGTAGTTTGGATGCACAGCATGAGCCACATCGCACGAAAACGTTCTCGATTTGGCTTTGAAACAATAAAACTCCTCGTGAGAAAATCCAAGGACACCGGCCAGGCGTTGGATAACATCCTCAAAAAATGAAGAAGCAGCCCCTTCTTGAGTCTCTGAGCCTATCTCTTCATGATTCCAGAGCGCCATCATGGCAAGCGATCCGTTACTGATAGGCGAGTGCTGCACAAGAGCCTCAAGAGAGGCGCTGGCATGCGCCAAATTATCCAGGCGGGCTGATGCTAGCAGCTTTTTCTCTAGCCCAATGAGGCAAGCATTCTCTAAAGGACAGGCAAAGAGCTCTTTATAAATCACCTTTTTGCCAAGCAGTGTATCAAGACAAGGTTCTTTTGCCTCTGTAGAAATGATTGCGGACAAATGTTCCTGCTTGTTGACGAGCAGACCCGATTCATTGACTTGCCGGTCTAAATGAAAGGCAATATTGGGAATCATGATCGGATAGTCCCGAAAAGCTACTAGTTTTGATGAGAGGCCATTTGCGTCTTCGTAAAAAATTTTGCCTGCCAAGTAAAGATCGCGACCAATCCATGTGGCTAAAATAGGCGCGCCATATACCTCAAAATGGAGCATTGAGCTGCCTGCCGATGTAAATTCTCCGCAAGGCTTAAGCTTGATCCCCGGACTGTCGGTATGTGCGGCAAGTACAGTCGCCTTTTCTACTTTATTTTGAGGCGTGCAAAAGGCTATAAGCGAGCCTCCTCTCTGCACAAAAAACCGCCCGGAGGGTCCTATTTCCCAAGGAGTCGTTTCTTGTAA
>CAYOTQ010000036.1:5575-9351 GCA_964406915.1 uncultured bacterium | reverse complement strand
TCTGCAATTTTATTGATAAACGCAGTGGCATCATCGATGGATACATTGATCATATATCCACGGTGTATAGCTCCCTCTGCGAGACACAGGTTGTATATCTCCTCGTCCTGTTTGGATAATGAGGGCATCTCCTTTCTGAGCGCTTCAAAGGTAGTTATCTTGTCCGTTAATACTTGTTTTACTGAAGCAAGAGAATCAGTAGAGAGTTTTTTGAATAAATTATACTTATTTTTCTCTTGAAACGCTTCGGTGAGATTTTCAAAAGACCTGTTAATGAGCTTGTTCTGCGTGCAAAAAGTGGTAATGTTCTTAAGAGATGCATTGCCGCAGCCAAAGAGAGCTTGAACACTTTCAAGATATCCTGGTTTACAAAAATCAAGGTATTGCTGGTCATTTTTGTCATAACGTAAGACAAGCTTCTTGCCTTCCAGATGACCTACTGTGTCACGGCAATGGTGCGCATAAAGATCGAGGGCATGTTGGGACTTTATCAAATGACCTGGGATTGACATAACCCCCTTCCTTCAGTTTCTCTGCATTTTTCCTTCTAATTTATAGTGTAAATTTTTTTATTTTTTTCAACTATTGCCTGATTTTCTGCTCGAGACTGTTGAATGTGTCTTGATACGATTTATGGCTTTTACTGGGGAGGCCGCCGGCATCCGGAGCGTCAAACACAAATTTGATCTCTGTAATTTTTGGGTTGCTTTGATTGGCGAGGGCATATTCTACTGCAGCGGCGATTGCAAGACCTGAGGCTTGCTCTGACGGAAATCCAAATCGTCCTGTGCTGATGGAGGGAAAGGCGATGGATTTTCCTTCTTGCTTTTGCAGCAGCGCTGCATCTTTGGCATTTTGCGTGCCTGCAGGCCAAATGGCGCCGTCTGGCTTTTGATTTTGTTCCAGGGCTGTCAGATACGAAGTAGCATTTTGGAGGGCAGATGTATAGGCATCTTTCAGCTCTTTTGGAGCTTCTTCTTTTTTGCTTGTGTGTTGAAGAGGGTGATTTGGTGTCAGACAAGGACCTACAGCATGCATAATAACCGCAGCATGTTGAAGCTTATAGGCAGGTGTCATTTTTGCCTCACCCGGTTTGGAACCGTTGGCATACTTTTCACAGTCTTTAAAAATTGAATTTCCTCCTGCGTCTGCAATAGCGCCGCAGACACCAGAGCCTTTTACGAGCTGCTCATTGGCTGCATTGACAACAAAATCGGCGGGCACTTTGGTGATATCGCCGCTTTGCAGTGAGAGTGAGACTTGTCCGATTTTCAATACCCAACGATCATCGCCACGCTCTAATGTAGCGCCGGCTGCTTTGAGCTGGTCGATGTGTTGCTGTGAAAGAGACAACGAGGTATAGGCAGCGTCGAAAGCCGAGGGAGCTGCTGGTGCTGGTGCTGGGGCAGGAGCAGGAGCAGGGGCTGCTACAGGGTTTTGCGCAGGTGCAGGCTCTGCAACAGGCTCTGCTACAGGCTCTGCAACAGGCTCTGCTACGGGTTCTGCAACAACATTTGGTGCCGGCGCAGGTGCCGGTGCTGGCGCTGGTGCGGCGGCATTTCGCGGCTCAATTCTTGCAGTGGTAGGAGAGGGGATTTCGTGAGTAAGAGCCTCTGCTTTTAATGCTGCATATGCCGTTTTCATTTTCTGCCAGCGGCTCTCTACAGAGAACCGGGCATGGCAGTCCCTGATCTTCTCTATACGACCTTCTTGGATTGCTTTTGAGTCATCGGGCATGGCATCTTGCGCTTCTTGAATCTTGATCAATTTTTCGATATTGTCTGCTGTGTGCGAGGCATTGGTATAGGCGCGCTCAACTTCTTGGTAGATTTTTTCGGCATTTGCCATATACTGCCTGGCTGTCTTGACGAGCTGGTCTTTTTCCTGGTCGAGAGATTTTTCATACTCAGCCATTTTCTTGTTGACAGCCTCTTCTGATCCCACTACGTCATGTTCCAGCCTGGCTCTTCGTTGTTCGATATCTTTGATCTTCCTTGAGCAGGCTATATACCCTCGAAGGTTGCCTTCGACGGTATGTTCCACAAGGCCAAGGCCTACATTCAAGGGCCGCTTTCCATCAGACGCGTCCAAATGCAGGTCCAAAAAGTCCAAATCATCCAGGGCATTATTTGACATAATCTGGAAGGTATCATTGACATTGATGAGTTGCCGGGCGGCATCTGGGCCAAATTTTCTTTGTACTGCAACCTCTTCTTCAGTATTAAAGCCTATAGACGTTTTGTCCAATGTCTGCAGATTGCGGGTGACGGTATTGACCAACTTGTCGCGGTCATTGATGAGCTGGCAATAAGGCTCTTTATGCCACATCTGCTGATAATGGGGCGCCAAGCAGACGCGATCGAAGATCGTGGTGATTCCGGGGATAGACCAAAAGCCTCTTTTTAGAGGCTTTTGAAACTTGTGTTCTTGACCGTCAATGCGTACCCCTACAAGCGATCCGTGAAAGGCAAAAGGATCCTTTATGCTTTCATAGAGCGACCTTTCGACGGGTCTGACACTTCGGCCGTAAAAATTGCGATCTTGGTCGTCTCGAAGGTCTTGAATGGAAAAAGAGGTTCTTCCTTTGAGCTTTTCTATAGCGTCTTGTTGCGAAGTTCTGATTCCTACTTTGGCAGCAAGAGCTTTGACGATATCATCTTCTCGAGTAAGCAGCGGCTCTGCAATTGCAAGTCGATATCCCTCCAGTTTGAAGAGTGCGCGCATCATCGCCTCTTTTGTCTCTCGAGCATCACCCGTCAGCGGCACTCGCACAGCGGTAAATATTTCTTGTTCAAATTTGAGTGTTTGAGTTTTTTGTTTGCCATTTTCATCACGAGCGGCTTGTTGGGTATCTGGGTCTATTTCTACTACGAGGACGCTGAAGGTCATGTTGCCTTTGAAGCATTTGACACCATTTTTCTCATAGACATCAAGCGTTGGCTGGCCAGCATTTTCGGGAAGAGCGTAGGAGAAGTTCATGACGTTTTGATAGCTCATCCCTTTTTCTTCCAGAAGCTTGAGAACAATATCCATCGTTGCGCCCTTCGCTTCATCTGCTGTGAGCGTAAATTTTGTCTCCTTTCCATCGGCAGACACTTCTTTTTGGCGGGGCGCATTTACTTCTTCTAGCTCAAGAGGCTCTTCTGCTACCGGATTATTTGCCTGCAGCTGCTGGGCTTCTTGCTCTCCATCATCTTGAGCAAGTTCTGGCAGAACGAGGTCGTTGCCAGGAGGGTTGATGTTGCCACCAGGGGGAATGATGCCGCCGAGACCATTTGCCATAATTTATTCTCTTATCTATTTTATTTTAGTATATCATAAAAATAATTATTCTATTCCAGATTAGAATTAAATACTGTAGATGTTTGCTTTTTACATTCGTATTATACGAGAGTACAGGCTATGGGAATATTTGCTGCTTTAAAAATTATCCCCATCAGATCGTCAAAAAGGGGGAAGAAGTCACGCTAAAAGCCAAGAGAATATGTTTAGGCAGAGCCGCGGCTTTTAGGCGTATAGTGCTCTCAAACAATGGAGAATGACAAAAGTGCGAAAACAGTATTGCAAAAAAATGGGCAAGTCACGTACGCTTTAACCACTGTTTTTACTGGGGTGTCGCCAAGCGGTAAGGCAGCGGTTTTTGGTACCGCCACGCGGAGGTTCGAATCCTTCCACCCCAATTAGTAAAGGTGCCAATGGCAAATATTCCGTCAGTTAAGAGCGGATCCGTACTGATACCAGGTACATCTCACCAAGTACTTGCTCAAGAAGTTGGC
>CAYOTQ010000036.1:0-5565 GCA_964406915.1 uncultured bacterium | reverse complement strand
GTTTTCCTGATGGAGAGACAAGAGTTCAGCTTAAGCAAGAAGTGGCAGGTACAGAAGTGGCAGGGATGCAAGTCTTTATCCTGCAATCACTTGCAAAAGAGCCAAACGAAAAGCTGGTAGAGACTCTGCTCCTCGTAGATGCTATTCGCCGTGGTGGAGCCAGCAAAATCGTGCTTGTATGTCCCTATCTTGCCTACTCAAGACAGAGTGTGCAGGAAAACGGGGGAGTATCTGTGGCGGCACGCTTGTTTGCTGACGTTCTCAAAAAAGCCGGTGTTGATGCTCTGATTACCATGGATGTACATGCAGAGTTGGTGCGCAGTTTTTTTGAGTTTCCTGTCGAACATTTGACAGCACGCACCTTATTTGCTCAAGCGCTGCGAGAGCATAAAAATGAAATAAACGACCTTGTGGTCGTTGGGCCAGACCTTGGCAGTGCAAAGCTTGCTTCAAAGCTTGCAGAAGAACTTTCTGCAGGCTTGGCGTTGATTGAAAAACGTCGCCTCGATGCACGCCGGGTCACAATGCGCTCCTTATTAGGAGACATTAAAGAAAAAACCGTTCTTCTCGCTGACGATGTCTGTTCTACGGCCGGAACACTTACGTCAGCAGCGATAGTATGCCGAGAGAAGGGCGCAAAACAGATTTATGCTGCAGTCACTCATGGCTTGTTTTGTGAACAAGCGCTTGACTTGCTGACAAAGAGTCCTATTGAAACCCTCTTTGTAACGGACAGTATCTGCCTTGATGCAGCTGTTCGAGCACATCCTAAGATTTGCGTCATTTCTATTGCACAAGCATTCGCTCGTGCCATTTCTCGTCATCTGTCGTAAGAAGAAAACGCGAATTTCCGGTAAGGCCCTCCGTGTGAGGAGCTTATCCGAACTTCGGGTTAAC
Source organism: uncultured bacterium (assembly GCA_964406915.1). GTDB lineage: Bacteria > Chlamydiota > Chlamydiia > Chlamydiales > FEN-1388 > CAYOTQ01. The sequence goes on along the minus strand of CAYOTQ010000036.1, from coordinate 4,668 downwards.
TAAAAAGGAAAAGAGAAATGGAAAGAGAAATCCAGATTATTAAAAGGCCCGCTCAGTCAAAGGGTGAGATAAAACGACTTCGTCGAGAAGGCAGAATTCCTGTCGTGATCTATTCTCGCGAAAATACTCCTGAGACGGCAAGCCTCTCTAGTACCGATTTTGAAGAGGTGCTTAGAGAAATCCAGCCAGGGTTTTTGCCAACGACAATTTTTGTTCTGAAAGATCAAAATGGCAAAAAACATCGCGCGATTGTGAAAGATATCCAGTATGAAGTGACTTCCTACGTGGTGATTCATCTTGACTTCCAAGAGCTTGTTGAGAGCGAAAAAGTAGACATTAAAGTGCCGGTTGAGTGCATCAATCAGGTAGATTGCGTAGGCGTAAAAGCTGGCGGTTTTGTCCGCTCCCTGATGCGTCATGTGAAAGTTCGCTGCTTGCCAAAAGATATTCCGTCACACTTTCAAGTGGATGTTAAGGAAATGGAACTCGGGCAGTTTAAGAGAATCTCTGATCTGGCTATCCCAACAGCGATCCGTCCTCTTAGCCGCGAAAGCGACATTGTAGTAACAATTGTCAAACGCTAAGTGACATGCTGAAAGCGTTTGTAGGTCTCGGCAATCCAGGTAAAGAATATGAAAAAACCCGGCATAATATGGGCTTTTTAGTGATTCAATCATTGGCCCAAGAGTTAGCTGGTGTCTCTTTTCATAAAGACAAGAGCTTTGAATGCTGGCGTACAAAGAGCAGTCCTGACCTTGTGCTTCCTGCGACATTCATGAATGAGAGCGGAAGAGCTGTAGGCAAATTAGCACGGTTTTATAACTGGCAGCCGGAAGAAATTCTTGTTGTAGTAGATGATATGCATCTTGAATTTGGCCAGATGCGCCTCAAACTCTTTGGAGGCACAGGCGGCCATAACGGACTGAAGAGTATAGACCGAGATCTTGGGAGCAATCACTATCCAAGATTGAGAATTGGGATTGGTCAGCCCATAGGTTCGTGGGTGGATCATGTGCTTGGCAGATTTACACAAGAAGAAGAGAGCGGGCTTGCAGAAATTATAAGCAAAGCAGTCTCTCTTTTAAAGCGACTCTTGACTGAAGACTTTGCCTGTGTAGCAGGTGAGACAAATCAAAAGGTTCAAAAAGAAAAGGAAAAACCGAATGAAACAACAAAACATGCTGTATGAAGGCATGTACGTGTTTAATGCCATGTTGAATGACGAGGCACGTACAAAGACATTTGAGAAAATTAAAGACGCGATTGTTGCCCGTGGCGGCGAAATCGTCAAGATCCATGATCAGGGAAGACGCAGACTGGCATATGAGATCAAAAAACAGCGCGAGGGCTACTACTATCTGCTCTATTTCCGCTTGCCAACACAAGCAGTAAAAGAGCTATGGAATGAGTATCATCTCAATGAGCACCTCCTTCGCTTTTTGACACTCCGTACAGATGTAGTGCTCGATGAGCTTGTATTCAAACAACTTCCAGAACAATAAAAAGAGGCAGTTTATGTCATTTCCTATGAAAAGATCCTCTGCAGATCCTACAGATCCAAAGATGCGCAAAAAAAAGCGCTGCCCATTTACAGCAGCCAACTTTACCGATGTTGACTATAAAGACATCGAAACACTTTCGAAATTTATTACAGAACGAGGCAAGATTTTGCCACGCCGTATTACGGGAGTTTCTGCCTATTTTCAAAGAAGACTGTCAACAGCTATCAAAAGAGCAAGGCACGTGGCTTTGCTGCCTTTCGTGGCCAGAATGTAATGAACATCATTTAAATAGGGGAAATAACGATTATGGCAACTCGTGTGTTGTTGCTCGAAGATATTGAAAATCTGGGCCATAAGGGCGAAATTGTCTCTGTAAAGCCAGGATATGCCTTTAATTTTCTGATTCCAAAGAGACATGCTCTCGTAGCAGACGCAAATGCATGCCGTCGGCAGGCACGTCTTCAAGAAGAAAGACGCCTCAGAGCTCTTGAAGATAGAAAAGCTGCTGAAGAGCTTGCAGCGAAACTTGTAGACATAACAGTCAGCACGGAAGTGAAAGTCGATCATGAAGGTCATATGTATGGGAGCGTCTCTCAGCTTGACATCGTGCATCTTCTTAAATTGCAGACAGGTATTGAACTTGAGAAGCGCTATGTGCAGCTCAAACACCCAATCAAGCAGACAGGTGTATATGATATCACCTTGCGCTTAAAAGAAGGTGTTGAGGCTCTCATTCATCTGAAAGTACAGCCAGAACAAGGAAAAGGCGAGTAATTCATGTCTGGAAATATATCCAGAAACGTGGAGCACAGTTCGCTCATCGTTGTGACTGGCGGCAGCGGCTTTATAGGTTCATGCGTGCTCAAAGAGCTCAATACTCTTGGCTTTGAGAACATCCTTATTGTCGACAATTTAGGTTCCACAGACAAGTGGAAAAATCTTGTCGGCAAAAAGTTTGCAGACGTGTTGCATAAAGATCATTTTTTTGAATGGGCAGCCAGTCACAGTGGTGAAATTGGGGCGATTATCCATCTTGGTGCATGTGCAAATACTTTAGAGGCAGATGCCAACTACCTGTTGGAAAATAACTATCGCTATTCTGTCCGTCTTGCCCAGCTTGCCATGGAGCAAGACATTCGCTTTATTTACGCGTCCTCCGCCGCTACTTATGGCGATGGGGAAGAGGGCTTTTCAGATAGCCATGAACGTCTCGAAACGCTCAAGCCACTGAACATGTATGGGTATTCAAAACATCTTTTTGACCTTTGGCTGCAGCGTCGTCATCTCCTTAACAAGGTAGTAGGTCTGAAATACTTTAACGTCTTTGGACCAAATGAGTATCATAAGGGGCGTATGGCCTCTGCGATTGTCAAGATGCTTCCGGAGGTCCGGCAAAATGGGTATGTCTGTCTTTTTGAGTCTGACATGCCAAAGCAATTTGCCCATGGTGAGCAAAAGAGGGATTTTGTCTATGTCAAGGATGTGGCGAGACAGACTTGCGCCTTTTTGCAAAACCAGGCGTGCGGTATTTTCAATATCGGCAGCGGGGAGGCCATTTCTTGGAACAGACTGGCGAAAGCGGTCTTTTCAGCGGTAGGAAAACCTGCCACAATCACCTATATCCCTATGCCTGAAGATTTGAGAGGTAAATACCAGTATTTTACTCAAGCAGACATCACCAAAACGAAGCAAGCGCTTGGTGAAAAAGCGACGCCTACGCATTTTGAGATTGCTGTAGCAGAATATATCCAGCAATTTCTTCTTAAGGAGGCTCGGTGGTAAGCATCGCGACGCTCTTTCGCCGCTTTTCGGCAAAAAAGATTCTCATTGCCGGCGATTGCATGCTTGATCGATATACCTTTGGTATATCAAAGCGTATCTCTCCAGAGGCGCCAGTGCCCGTTGTCCTTGTAGACAGACAAGAAAACCGTGCAGGAGGAGCTGGAAACGTCGCATTGAATGTGGCTGCTCTTGGCATGCAACCTATGCTCCTTGGAAGGGTAGGCATGGATCCTGCTGGATGTGCGCTTCGCGAGGCTCTTAGCAAGCAGCAGATAGACACGCGCTGGCTCATTGATGAGCCATCTTATTACACGCCGCAAAAAGAAAGGCTGATTGCAAGTGCCCAGCAAGTAGTGCGCATTGACTATGAGCGCTTTTCAGAACTTTCCAGTAAAAGTGAAGCAATGCTTATAGCTGCTCTTCCAGAAATTCTTGCTGACGTGAGCTTGGTCGCTATTTCTGATTACGCCAAAGGCTTTTTGTCGCCGCGTCTTTTGCGAGCATTGATTGATGCCGCAAGAAAAGCAGGTATTGCTGTGCTCGTCGACCCCAAAGGCAATAACTTGCAAAAATATCGAGGGGCGACTCTTCTTAAGCCTAATCTTGGAGAAGCACTTGCAGCTGCAGGTTTTTCTTCTTCTCTTGAAGAAGCAGCGTCGCATATCTTGCGTCAGACTGAAGTGGATGTCCTCATGGTCACCAGGTCAGAAGCCGGCATATCGCTTTTTTATCCCGATGGCAGGCAAGAAGATCATCCGGTGCAAGCACGGGAGGTAAAGGATGTAACGGGAGCAGGCGACACAGTACTGGCAATGTTAGCAGCGGCGATGGCATGCGGTATTAGTTTGAGCGATGCCACACAGCTGGCAAATACTGCCGCACAGGTGGCGATTGAAAAGGTTGGCTGCGTGACAGTAAGCCTTTCTGATGTGGCGCGTCGAATGATCGACCAGCAGGCCCATCATAAAATTTTTGATGATGAACATATTTCTGTGTTGCAACAGGCGCTTGCCGGCAAAAAAGTTGTCTGTATCAATCTTGCAGCTCCAAGCGAGCTGAATCATACCTTTTTCACTAAGCTGCATGCAGCAGCTCGCGATGGGAATGAGGTTGTGGTTTGTGTGGCTCCGAGTGCAGCAGATGAACTTGTCTCTACCCTTGTCTCCTTTAAAGAAGTCAGCTATCTACTGATGACCAATCAACCGGATCTTCTCGCGTCATCTTTATTGTAAATATATTTGTAAAAATATATTTTGCGAATAAAGTAACACGAGCTTGAAGATGACACACCTTCCAAAAGATCCCTCTTTTCACTGGCAATGCCAACCTGAGGCAGAGGCACTGATCACTCGTACACTGCATCATTGTCTACAAGCAAATCATT
>CAYOTQ010000035.1:3521-9583 GCA_964406915.1 uncultured bacterium | reverse complement strand
TAACAGCTTCCGGATCATGAGAGACAAAATGCTGAATGGGTACACCTAGATAAAAGAGCCCTTTGTTGGCATCCACAGAAGAAGAGGTGCAGTAGCCTATGGGATAGCCTCTCAACCCTGTATCAAGGTTGTCTTTGGTAATACTAAACAGCACTTCTTGTTGCACCCTTTGCTTTTCTTCCTGTTGCATGCTCACCTCAAATATTGCCGCACTAAATCTCTTTCTTCCTGCAGTTCCTTTTCAGAAGCTTTAATTTTCGACTCCAATGTGCTGTTCCACGCAACACCGGAAACAATTCCTGCCAGCGTACAGGGAAATGAAAAAAACAGACCCTCATCAATACCGTAAGGGTTCCCCTTGGAGTATATGCCAGAGGAAAACCAGTCGCCGCTTTGCGTCGGTACATACAGCGCACGCACAGCGTCAATAGCTGCAGAGGCAGCTGATGCAGCAGACGACTTTCCTCTTACTTTGATAATTTCGGCTCCCCGCTGCTGCACCTGCTTCATAAATTCCTGTTCAAGCCACTGCTGATCATCTATCACTTTCCAAGCAGGCCTGCCATCAATGCACGCATTGAAATAATCCGGTACTTGCGTGCTTGAGTGGTTTCCCCAAATGGCCATCTTACTAATCGATAGCACGGGATATCGTGCTTTATTAGCTAATAGCGCAATCGCACGATTTTGATCAAGTCTTGTCATTGCATGAAATCTCTCTGGAGCAATCCTTGGCGCATTGTGGGCAGCGATGAGACAATTGGTATTGCATGGATTTCCCACAACAAGCACCTGTATGTCTGCAGCCGCCACCGCACTGAGCGCCATACCCTGCTTGGCAAAAATATGACCGTTTTCTGACAAAAGATCCTTACGCTCCATTCCAGGACCTCGTGGTTTTGCTCCCACAAGAAATGCTATATTTACCCCTTCAAAGACCTCTAAAGGATCGCTGCCAATACGCACTTCGCTCAGAAGTGGAAAGGCGCAATCTTCAAGCTCCATTTTAACACCTTGTAGAACGGGCATTGTCTCTGCAAGCTCAAGAATGTGCAGTGCAATTTTCTGATTAGGAAAGAGCTCCCCTGCTGCCAGGCGGAAAAGTAAGCTATATGCAATCTGTCCTGCCCCGCCAGTGACTGCAATTCGAATCGGTGACTGTGCCATATTGTGCCTCATGATTGAATCTACGCAGCATAGATGGAAACAGGTGATGTTGCAAAGCGATTATTTTTTAATGATAGCCGATTATTTTTTAATGATAGCAAAGACGCGAGCCGCAAACCCAGACGCTCCCCTTGCTTTGGGAAACGAAGCTACCACAATACCGCCATATTCCGGACATTTGTCAAGATTTGCAAGCATCTCTATTTGATAGCTATTTTTGCCAAGCACATAGCGCTCGCACTCCCACAGCGTACTGGCAGCTGTTTTTCCAGGATCGGTGTCTATCGTTTCATGACCGCAGGCACAAATATGCCGCTCTTCATAAAGATAGCGCAGAGCCGCCAGACTCCAGCCCGGGGTGTGCGAAATGCCAGCAACATCACGATTGTGCATTTTTTCATTATCGGGCCATCGGTGGCTCCAGTCTGTGCGAAGGGCGACAAAAGCTGCTTGTGGAATAATCCCCCAGCGCTCTTCCCATTGGACAATGTCTTCTATTGATACTGCGTAATCTGGATTGTCGCGCACCTTTTCGTGCACATCAAGAACAACCAACGGGCAGACCATCTGGCTCACTTCAATTGCCTCCAGAGATCGAAACCCCTGAAAGAAATGCGAGGGAGCATCGACATGCGTCCCCCATTGGCCTTCCAAATGAAAGCGCTGCACCAAATAGCCATCTCTTTCAATGGTTCTCACAGTCTCTACTTCCATAGGGACTGCGAGAGGAAAGTGAGGAGATTGGGTGTCAAAAGTGTGGGTTAAATCCACATATGACACCTGTGCTAAAAGATCCCAGAGAGCGCTCATGCTGTCTTTCTCCGTAGAGAATACACCATGTTCCAGCAAGTCAGGGCAATCAAAGCAGGATAGACCGTCTCAAGTATTGGCCCTAAAAAGCTGGCGATGCCAGAAAATTCAAGCGTCGAGACCACAAAGCCAATGGCGAGAGTGACCACAAGTGCTACGCTATTGTTGATCTTCTCGCTGGCCACTTCCTTACGAAGAAAGTCAGCAAAAAGCGAGGCAAGCGTGATAGCTGTTGTCAGACAGGCCAAAACGATAGCCACCGAGACGCAGACAGCCGCCATAGGTCCAAGAGTACTACTGAGCGTCGCAAGGGCAATTGTCGTGAGCATCTCCTGAGGAGGCACATGCTTGAGCAGCGGCGCATAGGCAGAGCCAAGATAGACGAGCGTAAAGTAGACAAGGGCTAAAATGCTGCCTCCAAGCAGCGCCGCCTTAAAAAACACTCGCAGCGACTGCTGTTCATTTGCCATGGCGTTTCGGAGATGAGAGATGACAAAGGTAGAAAAGAAGAACGCAGCTAGCAGGTCCATCGTCTGATAGCCCTGGAAAAACCCAGTCTTAAAAGCCTCCATACTGTCTACACTTTCATGCGCGGGCATATCCCCCTGCATAAAACCACACAGAGCGATTGTCGCGATAGAAAGCAGCAGAAAAGGCGTAAGCCACGCTCCCAGCACGGGAACGATACGGTTTTTGTTGATCGCCAAAAGATAGATCACACTGCACATGACAAGGCTGACGAGCGGCAATGAAAGATCATCGATGATTAGCTGCATGCTGCCATGGATGACGGTCAAACAGCGAGCAAGGACGCCAAATGGCCCCATTAAGGCAAGCGACAAAAGGGAGAACCAAAAGATGCCTGCCTTGCCAAAAGAGTTGAAGAATTGCTGGAAGTTGCCCTTATAGAGCATCATTGCCAAAACGCCAAGGAAAGGAACAACCACGCCGGTCAAAAAGATACCAAGACCAGCTAGCAAATAGTGGCCTTCGCTTTCTTGGCCGACCACGAGTGGAAATACAAGATTTCCTGAGCCAAAAAACATTGCAAAAAGTGCAAATCCTGTGTTGGTCACAACCCATTTCTTATTCATAAATATCTCGTAATAACTTTTTAAAGATTGAAAAAATACGTAAGAGGTCTTGGTATGCTTTGCTCTTACGAGCAAATACCAAAAATCATGGAAATAGAAATGAGGAATGACTGCAGAGACACAAGTGCTTTGCAGGACGCATAACAAAAGGGTGTGCTGTCATTCATTGAATTATTCATAGTAATTAGTATATACCGAATGCGCCCTTATGTTCAAGCCATTTTTCAAAAATATCAAATTAAGATAGCCGTCTCTGGTTGCCTGACTCAAAAATTGCTCCTAAAACTTTTGAATCAGAGCACTAAGTAAACAACTGGCTGATTTTACGAAACATCTCTTCGCTCATCTGTTCTTTGACAGAAAGAGCCCCGAGATTATGCTCCAGCTGCTCAAGGCTCGTAGCTCCCAAAATCACGCTACTCACACGCGGATTTTTAAGACACCACGCAATTGCCAGCTGACTGGATGAACAGTCGCACTCAGCAGCTACCAGTTGCAATTTTTTCACCTTCTCAATTTTTGAATAGCTGAGATGATCCTGCAACCATTTGTTGGTATCAAGCCTGGAGCCTGAAGGAATACCATCATTATACTTACCTGTAAGAATACCAGAATCTAGAGGACTCCATGTCGTTAGCCCCATCCCATAAGCATCATACAGAGGCGCATATTCCTTTTCCACTCGATAGCGACTAAATAGATTATACTGAGGCTGCTCTACAATGGGCGGCAGGGCAAGATATTTTTCTGCAATTCGATGCGCTTCTGCAATGTGCTCTTTGGGCCACTCTGATGTTCCCCAATAAAAGGCATAGCCCGACTGAATAAGATGATCCATCGCACGCACCGTCTCTTCCATAGGTGTGTTAGGATCTGGGCGATGGCAATACAAGATATCTATATAGTCAAGATTGAGTCGTCTGAGAGAACGCTTCGTCCCCTCCACGAGATGCTTCCATGAAAGACCCTTTGAATTAACTGACTGTCCTCCCCAAAAGAGTTTTGTAGAAACCACGATCTCCTCACGAGCAAAGAGCTCCAATGCTTGTCCCATCAAAAGCTCAGCTGCCCCTTCCGCATACACTTCGGCGGTATCAAAAAAGTTAATTCCTGCATCAAAAGCTGCTTTCATCAACTGCTTAATTTGCGTCAGATCCAAAGACTTGCCAAATGTCACCCAAGAACCAAGGGATAGTTCACTTACTTGAAGTCCCCACTTGCCTACTTTTCTGTAATTCATCAATCTTCCTATCACTATTCTCTTGCAATCCTAGCCTCAGATAGAGTATGCAAGAAGGCATACATAACTTTTGAGGTATTCATGAGATCTATTTTTTTACTGTTTACAGTACTTGCCTGCAACATGCTGCATTCTGCCGAAAAAGAGTTTTCGATGCCGCTGTCAACACCTTCCCAACAAGCGCCTCGTCAGGTCCGTCTGCAGATCGAACTTTCTGAAGCAGATGTCAAAGACTACGGCATGCAGCAGTCGACTCTCTACACAGAAATTGCCACTCGCCTCTCTCTGGGGCAAATACAAATCCAGGACGACCCGAGTCTTCCACTTCTAATATTAAGAATCAAGAGTATTCAAGCAGATCGCGCAATTGCCACATTTGTGCAAATGGCCTTCTTTGAAGACGCTGTACTGGTACGAAATAACAGCAATATTCTTGCCATGACCTGGTCGCAAGCTACGATGATCACCAGCTCCAAAGAAGACCTCACCAAAGAAGTCTCTCAAGCTATGATCGCTATGACTAATGCCTTTATCCTCGATTACCAAAAAGCAATGGTGCCCTCTTGAACGCACCAGAACATGAAAAATTTATGAGGCAAGCCATTCTTCTTGCCTCTCAAGGCGTTCGAGAAGACAAAGGCGGTCCTTTTGGCGCTGTCATTGTCAAAGATGGCGCTATCATCGGCCAAGGCCATAATTGTGTCACCTCTACCTATGATCCTACCGCCCATGCAGAGATCGTAGCCATCAGACAGGCATGCCAGACAATCCACAATTTTTCACTCAAAGGCGCTGTCATCTACACCAGTTGCGAGCCTTGTCCTATGTGTCTGGCTGCGCTCTACTGGTCTCGAATTGATATGATCTATTTTGCAAATAGCGCGGCTGACGCTGCTGCTATCGGCTTTGATGATGCCTTCTTTTACAGAGAACTGCAGATGCCAGCCTCCAAACGCTCGATGCAGATGAAACAACTGATGCGTACTGAGGCTCTTTTTACGTTTCGACTCTGGCAAGAAAAGGAAGACAAGACCCCTTATTAACTTGAGTTCTGGGCTGTTCTCTAGATGGAATAGAGAGACCCAGAATTCAGGTTATTAAAAAGATATAGACAGAATTTGAAGCTGATACTATGGTGCTTATTAGACGTTCTTACTTTCAACCTAAGGAGATAGTATGAAATTTGTTGATATGATCGCTTGGATTTTGTTGATCATCGGTGGCCTAAACTGGGGCCTCGTTGGCGTTGCCAATTTTGATCTTGTAGCCACCATTTTTGGTGCAGGCAGCCCGCTTGCCTCAATCGTGTATGGACTCGTTGGCGTTGCTGCTATCTACGCCATCTGCCGATGGAGATGCTGCTGCCACGAAAAAAGCTGCAACAAGTAGTCTTTTTTCTTCAAAACCTCTTGAAACCTTCTGATTTCAAGAGGTTTTTCAAGAGGTTTTTCAAAACGTTTTAGGTTTTAAAGATTGACTTATACAGTCAATTGTCCGATCATATTAGCCTATGACTTTCACAGCAAATATTCCTCTTGAATGGATTGGTCCCGTTAAAATCAATGGACCAGAGCTTTTTGACGAAATAGAAGTCCCTTTAGCGAGTTATGAGTCTCCTCTTTGGCCCTCTACAAATCGCGGGGCTGCTGTCTGCTACAAAGCAGGTGGAATCGCCGTCTCGATTCTCGATGATCGTATGACGCGCTCAGTTGTCGTCGAAGCTCGAGATGCCAAAAGTGCTTTTGTTATTG
>CAYOTQ010000035.1:0-3511 GCA_964406915.1 uncultured bacterium | reverse complement strand
AAAGAGATCATATTGCACATATTGCGAGCCAAACAAGTTCCTATGTGCGCTTTTTAGAGATGCACCATCAGATTGTCGGCAATCTTTTGTACATACGCTTTGAGATGCAAACAGGCGACGCTGCAGGTCACAATATGGTCACAAAAGCAGCAGACGCCATCCTCTCCTGGATTTGCCAAAACTACCCTGTACACTACGTCTCGATATCCGCAAACTTTTGCACAGATAAAAAAGTCTCTTGCGTCAATGGGATATTAGGAAGAGGCAAGTCGGTTGTAGCAGAAATTCTCTTGCCAGAGCTGCTCATCAAGCGCTATCTTAAATCAACAGCTGAAAAAATCGTCCAGCTCAACATCAAAAAAAATCTTATAGGATCAATTCTTGCCGGTAGTATACGCTCTGCCAATGCCCATTTTGCCAATATTCTTTTAGCCCTCTATCTGGCTACAGGCCAAGACGCTGCAAACATTATTGAAGGCTCGCAAGGAATTGTCCATGCAGAAGTGCGCCAAAATGGTGATCTTTATTTCAGCGTCAACTTACCAAATATTATCGTTGGAACCGTCGGCAACGGCAAGCACCTTCCCTTTGTAAAAGACAACCTGGAGAAAATGGGGTGCCTTTCTCCTCAAGCACCTAGTCTCAATGCTCGGAGGCTGGCGATGATTACTGCAGCGACTGTTCTTTGCGGCGAACTTTCTTTAATTGCCGCTCAAACAAATCCAGGTGAGCTTATCTCCTCTCATCTCGCACTAGAACGAGGGGCCTCCAAATGACAGCTATCGGTATTGAGTCTCTGAGTTTTGCGACCTCTCGATATTTTTTGGATTTAGATCTGCTGGCACAAGCGCGCGGTGTTGAGACAAGCAAATTTTCGCAAGGTATTGGGCAACGGTTAATGGCAGTAGCGCCGCCCGATGAAGACATCGTCTCACTTGCAGCGTCGAGTGCCAAGAAAGCAATAGAAAACTGCGATGATCCACAAAATATTGCTATGGTCCTGATGGCTACAGAATCTGGCGTAGATCAATCAAAAGCGTGCGGCATTTGGGTTCATCACCTATTGAACTTGCCAAGTCAGTGCCGAGTTGTTGAGCTCAAACAGGCATGCTATAGCGGCTGTGCTGCTTTGCAGCTGGCACTCTCGTATTTGAGCCGTCATCAGAACAAAAAAGTGCTGCTGATAGCCTCTGATATTGCCAGATATGGCCTTCACACAGCTGGAGAGCCTACTCAAGGATGTGCTGCAGCCTCCATGATCCTCTCCTGCCAGCCAAGACTTGTTGCTATCGAGCCTGAGTACGGTGCCTATACGAGCCATGTGATGGACTTTTGGCGTCCCAACTACCGTGATGAGGCGATCGTCGACGGCAAGTATTCAACAAAAGTCTACCTAGAAGCTCTTGCAGAAAGCTGGAAAGCCTACCAAGCGGCCTCTGGACGTAGCTTTACTGATCACGCCCGCTTTTGCTACCACATCCCCTTTACACGAATGGCTCAAAAAGCGCATGAGCGTCTTGCAAAAATCTGTGGTATCCAGGCTATCTCCACAGAGCAGATCGCCGATTCTCTTTTATATAGCCAGCAGCTTGGCAACAGCTATACAGCTTCTCTCTTCGTAGGCCTCGCATCTCTTTTGGAAAACAGCACTTGCGATCTTACCGGACAGCGCATTGGCTTTTTTAGCTATGGCTCCGGCTGTGTGGCCGAATTTTTTAGTGGGGTGGTCCTTCCTGGCTACCAGCAATTCCTTCACACGACGCATCATCAACAGCTGCTCAAGAGCCGCCAGCCACTCAGTGTCGATCAATATGAGGAATTCTATAAGTTCCGTCTGCCGCAAGATGGCTCTCGTTATATGGTAGAGCGCTACCGAACAGGAGATTTTCGTCTAGCTGGCATTGATGGCCATGAACGCCTCTACGAAAGCGTTATATGAGTATTCAACTCTGGACAGTCATTACTGTTGTCTTTCTGGGATATCTCGGCATTTCAATACCCTATCTCTTATTTCCGGCGCTTTTTTTGCTGCCAGAGTACGCCATTGTTCCAGAAACTTGGAGCGTAAGCACGCGCGGTCTCTTGTTAGGCATCACCCTTGCTGCTTACCCTTTCGGTCAATTTTTAGGCTCTCCTGTTTTGGGAACACTTTCTGATGACTATGGAAGAAGAAAAATCCTTTCTCTCAGTTTGATATGCGCAGCTGCCTGCAGCCTTTTGTGCACAGCCGCTATCGTCTGGCACTCTATTTGGCTATTGATCTTTGGTCGTTTTGCCATGGGATTGATGGAGGGAAACATTGCCATTGCACGCGCCTTGGCAGCGGATATGAAAGCAGTAGCCAAAGCAAAGTCTTTCGGGATGATCAACGCAGCGGCATCGCTTGCCTATCTGCTGGGCCCTTTTGCAGGTGGATTTCTTATAGACAGCTCCTTTTCTGCATCTACGCCTTTTCTTATCATCGGAGGACTCTTCTTTGGACTGTCGATACTGAGCTTTTATGCACTTGCAGACGATACAAAACATCCTGTGCAGCAAATGAGTCTACAGGAGAGAATCTTTCTTCCAAAACGGCTGAGATCTCTCTTCCAAAACAGTACACTCAAACATCTCATATTCACAGCCAGTCTCTTTTCACTCGCCACTGACTTTTTTTATCAGTTTGGCCCTATTTACCTGACGGAAAAATGGAACCTCTCTCCTACGTCTCTTGCCTGGTACAATGGAGTGCTCTGCGCCACGCTTGTTATTGGTAATGGCTGGCTTGCACAGGCCTGCTCAAAAAAGTGGTCCAGGCGCTCGGCCATTTTAGGCGCGATGAGCGTCATGGTAGTAGCGCTTGTTGGAATCAGCTATACTTCTTCCAATGAAAGTATGTTTTTTCTTTTTTCTCTTACTGGGGCATCTATTGCTGTAACCCTGACAAATCTCACGATTCTGATCTCAGACGCTGCACCGGAAGATATCCAGGGAGAAGCGCTGGGAGTGCAAACATCACTTCGTGTGCTTGCAGATACCGCAGCCTGTCTTCTTGGTGCACTGTTGATGCTAGTATCCTCAGTTTATGCACTGCTTCTTGGAGCAGTTGTGACAAGTGCCTGTATTGCCTACTACAGCAAAGGGTCTATTTTGATGCCACTTCAAAAGTCAGAGAAATAGTTGCCTGCATATCGATCTCTTGAGGCTCGATAATGGGCGCATTTGCTGATTTTGCAAGAGCATACATTGCGGGACCATGTTTTGGATAGAATTGAGGCGCATCAGCTCTGACATCAAGAATACGCACCAGCGTAAGATTTGCTGCTTCAGCGATAGCTTCAGCATCGCGCATCGCATTTGCTGTTGCCTCAGCCAGCACTTCACTTCGATAAGATTGCTGGTCTTTAATGCCAAAAGAGACATTATTAATCTGGTTCGCGCCTGCTTTTCCAGCCACATCAATCAGCATGCCTGTCAGTTCTATCTTTTGCGTGTCGATAGCTAGGGTATTGGTCACCTCATACCCAATAAT
>CAYOTQ010000034.1:0-9640 GCA_964406915.1 uncultured bacterium | reverse complement strand
CTGCTCTTCCTCTGTACAAAAGCTCGCTGTTTCTTGGCAAGAGCTTCTGGAGCAGGTAGCGAAAAAACCCCCAAGCTCCCATATTGGCAGGCTCTTCTTGCACCCACACAAATTGTGTGGCATTAGGCATGCTGGCAAGCAGCTGGCGCAGCTCTTCTTCGGGAAATGGATAGAGCTGTTCAATACGAACTATGGCCGCATGGTGGGTTTTTGCCCGTCTTCTCTCTTCCAGAAGGTCGTAGTAGATACGTCCCTGGCAAAAGAGTATTTTTGTAGCCTCTTGGTATTCGTGTGCATCGCCAATGACTTCATGAAACTGACCCATGAGAAGCTCTTGCATTGAGCTTACACACTCAGGATGGCGTAGCAAACCTTTTGGGGTAAAGAGAATGAGCGGCTTGACGCCATTTGTATCAAGCCACTGCCTTCTCAGTAGATGAAAGAGTTGCGCCGGCGTCGTCGGATTGACAACAACAAGATTATCCTCGGCACAGAGACTCAAAAATCGCTCGATTCTCGCAGAAGAATGCTCAGGCCCCTGTCCTTCATAGCCATGTGGCAGCATCAATACCAGGCCAAGACGAATCCCCCATTTTTGCTCTCCTGATGCCAAATATTGATCGATAATAATCTGGGCGCTATTAGCAAAATCTCCAAACTGTGCTTCCCACACCACGCACGCAGTAGGATCAGCAAGGCTAAAGCCCACTTCAAAGCCCAGCGCCGCATATTCCGAAAGCGGTGAGTCTATTAATTCAAAACGCTCGGGACTACCAAGGGCTTGATGAGGAAAATAAGCTTGTTCGTTTTTCTGATCGATCCATACCCCATGTCGCTGGCTGAAGGTACCTCTTCGAGAATCTTGCCCTGCAAAGCGCACGCGCCTTCCTTCCTGCACCAAAGAGCCTATCGCAAGAGCTTCAGCAAAACCCCAGTCAACAGAAAATCCTTTGAAATTTTTCTGGAGCAGCTCAAAACGCTGCGTCATCGCCTGCTGCAATCGTGGGTGCAGGGAGAAATTTTTCGGAATTGTGGACAGCGTGCAGGCTATTTCCTTAAGCTTATCTTCAGCAATCCTTGTGTCATAAGGCGCTTTTTTCTCAGCAGGCTTAAGTGAAGGCAGTGGTTGAGTTGTTAGATTCTCTTTTTTTTCCCTGATTTCTTGAAAGGCAGCATGTAGAGCTGCTCGAAATTCTGTTTCAATAGCCTCTATTTGTGCTTTTGCCACCACCTGCTCTTTGACGAGCGCATCGTGATAGAGAGTGCGGCAAGTAGGCTTTTTCCTGATCACCTGATAGAGCAGCGGCTGAGTAAAAGCAGGCTCATCACTTTCATTATGGCCATACTTACGAAAGCAGTTCAGATCCACCATCACATCGATAGCAAATTTTTGCCTGAGTTCAAAGGCACACTGAATGGCCCACACACAACTTTCCGGGTGTTCAGCATTGACATGCAAGACCGGTATTCCAAAAGCTTTGGCAATGTCTGTACAGTACGGTGTCGAGCGGCTATCTTCAGGCACTGTCGTAAAGCCAATATGGTTGTTGATCACAATATGAACAGTGCCGCCTGTTGTATAGCCGTGTAGTTTTGCCAGCTGCAAGGTCTCATAGACCACGCCCTGTCCGCTAATAGCCGCATCTCCGTGGATCAACAGCGGTAAACTCCCTGGTTTTGCACGCGCAATTCCCTCTACAACAGGATCTACAGACTCCAGATGGCTCGGATTTGCCGCAAGCCATACACGCATCTTTTTGCCGGCTGCGGTCGTTATATCAGAGGTATATCCCTTGTGATATTTGACATCACCACTTCCCTCAATATCTAGCTGCAAATCTTCAAATTCAGCAAAAATTTTGTGGTGAGACTTATTCAAAATATTGGCAAGCACATTCAGACGCCCTCGATGGGGCATCCCAATGATAGTTTCTGCAATCCCATGCTCTGAAGCTTGTCCTAGCAAATGAGCAATCATCGGAATCAACGTTTCTGCCCCTTCCAGAGAAAAGCGCTTTTGGCCTACATAACGTGTGTGTAAAAATGTCTCAAAGATCTCTGATTGGCCGAGAAGACGTAGCAATGAAAGCTTTTCTCGAGAGGCAAGGCTGTAGCTGCCTTGAAGAGGTTCTATCTTATCAATCAGCCACTGCTGAACCTCTGGGGCACAGAAAGGAACAAACTCAAAACCGATCTTTCCCGCATATATCTTCGCCAGCAAATTGGCCTCTTCCAGATGAGAAAAAGAGGCTAGTGCCGCGCATTTTTTACGTTCCTTAATCCCTTCAGGGTAGATATCTGCTTCAAGATGTCCCAAGAGTCTATAAGAACCCGCAACATCGCTTACTTTTGTGCCAGGAGAAGCAAGCTGCACATACCCACGGGCATAGTCAGCCTCATAATCCAGCATCGTCTGCTCAAGAAATCCAAGATTTTCAAAGCTGATAGTGTCCAGCATCCGGCTCCTTTCTCTTTATCCCGGATATAAAGTAATTTATTTATTTTTTGAAGCCAGATTTTGCAAACTTATTTTTTACGCTTGCAAAAAAACAGCAATATTGCGAAGTGAAGCGTTACTTATGCGAGTTTTAAAGTGCACACACGCACTTCTTGCTAGCACAAAACTCCCTAGTGTGAGAAAATTTTTTGCACATTTTTTAAAGATGAGATAATCGATGAAATCGATAAAAAGTGAACGACTAAGAAAGCTAGAAGCTGAACTGAATGATCTGCAACAGTGGCTGCAGCTCGGGCTCGTTCCGAAAAAGGACATTGAAAAGCACCGAGAAGAAATACGCGTGCTGCAAGGAAGAATAGAAGAAGAAAAAGAGCGTCTGCAGTTTCTTAAAGAAGGTGGAGAAGCCGAGGAATTTATCGTTCCCAAGCGCGCTCCTTCTAAAGCAGGCTATGCAGAAATGCCCACAATCCCGGATGTAGATTTGGGAGAAAGTGGATCTGGTCTCACCGATGCTGGTTTTGATATGGATAGCAGCATCGAAGACAGCGCCCTGGAAGATGACGGGGATGATGAAGAGGTATATGCGACAGGAGAATTTGAAGCGGGCGAAGGAAAAAATGATGCCGAACGCGACGAGGACGATGAAGAAGATGAGTCCTATTTTTCCGATCGCAACCGATGGAAACGTGGCGGGATTGTAGATCCTGATGCTGACGAATGGTAGTACAGCTGACTGGATCAGCCTATATTTTCATATTCCATTTTGCACTCACAAGTGTCCCTACTGCCATTTTTATGTTGTCATAGATAAGCCTCACTTCAAAGACCTGCTCCTGCAAGGCTTTGAACGTGAGTGGCAACGTATCCGGCCGCTTCTCGAACACAAAAAACTTGCCTCCATCTATTTTGGCGGCGGCACCCCGACCCTTTTTGAAATACAGCGTATCGAATGCCTTGTGGAATGGATACGCAAGCGCTTTGGCAGCCTAGAGGGTGTAGAAATCACCATAGAGGCAAATCCAGAACAGGTCACCTATTCCCAGATGCAAGCCTTTAAAGAGCTGGGCATAAACCGAGTAAGCCTTGGAATTCAGAGCTTCCAATCAGAAGAGCTTAATCTTCTTGGCAGAAAGCACTCTTCAAAAGGCTCTCTGGATGCTATCTTTGCCACTTACGATGCCGGTATCCACAATATCTCGATTGACCTGATGTATGAACTGCCTCGCCAGACACAAACCCTCTGGCAGCAGACACTCAAACAGGTAGCCACCCTTCCTATTACTCATCTTTCTCTGTACAATCTTACGATTGAGCCACATACAGCCTTTGCACGCCAAGAGCAGACCCTACGTCCTTTACTTCCTGATCCGGAATTGGCATGTGCCATGTATTTGGATGCAATCTCCCAGCTTGCCGCCATCGGCCTGCAGCAGTATGAAATTTCAGCCTTTTGCAAGCCCGGATATCACTCTCGTCATAATGTAGGCTATTGGACAGGCCGATTTTTTCTTGGACTTGGCCCTTCCGCCTTTAGTTACTACGGGACAAAACGATTTCGCAATATCGCGAGCCTCACACGCTATTGCTCACTTCTGCAAGAAGGAATGTCTCCTGTTGATTTTGAGGAGGAATTAGACATCAATAAACGACGTAAAGAGTTACTGGCGCTTCAACTACGCCTGCATGAAGGAGTCAATCTCGCGGTATTTGAAAGCCGATTTGGCCCGCTGGAAGAAGAGACTCGCCATGCAATCTCCTCTCTAGAACGTCAAAATCTTTTGAAAACGATGGGCGATTACCTCCGCCTTTCCGCTCAAGGAATTCTTTTTTACGACTCTGTTGCCTCAGAGCTCATATAGTAAGAATTATAATTTCTCGACAAAAAATTTCTCTGAAATAAAAATGCATCCAGCTGACCGCTGCTGTATGCCGGTCAATTTTCAACTGAAGGAACATAAGATGAAACAACAACTGCTCGCGCTTGGCCTTGCGGCACTCTCATGCGCACCTCTCTCAGCAGCCCCAAACAAGGCAACATATAAACGTGATAAAGCTATCCATATGTCATCATCACACTGCAATCCATGTCACAACGTCGTTATTTCCCACGCTAGCGCCACCGACATGACACCCTTTAGCCTAGGAGCTGAATTTGCAGCCGTCACCTTTACAGAGAATGTAGACGCTGTGGGTACAGGGATAAGGCCTTTTCCTGGAGGCACCGATTTCGTTCTTGGGCCTGGTCATTATATGGTCACCTTTTCAGGCTCATTTCTTCTCACCTATGAAAATCCTACAGGCAGTAGCGATTTTGACCTTATGCTCTTCTTGGATGATATCCCCTATTTTGGCTATCAAACTTCAGCAGAACTCTCTTATGACAAATGGAGGCTGGCTTCCTTTACTACAGAGGTCATTACAGACAAAAATGCCATTTTGCGCCTGGGATCCGCAGTGTCTGCCTCGACACCAGCGTCTCTCATAGATATCTATGATCGCGCCATCACCATTGTGAAACTAAGCGACTAAGACAATATCTAAACTGGGCTCTGCATGTGCAGTGCCTTTAACACACAAAGGAAATCCTATGAAAAAACAATTATTTGCTCTTTTCCTGCCTCTCATCGCCTGCACAGCCGTGCATGCCGAGCACGCACAATATCCTTGGAAACAAGAAGCACGCAAAAAGTCGAAAGAAGCTGCTCGTCATCATGAGGCATCTACACACTCCACTTGTAAGAAATGCAGACGCTATTTACTGCCTCATGTCAGCGCTACTGATACCGAAGATTTTGCTCTCTCTTCTACCTACCAAAGAGTGCCATTTACAGGATCTGTCGATGTTGTGGGGCATGCAGCAAATGCTATCACTTCGACAGAATTTTTGCTTAGCAAGGGGCACTATCTGATTTCTTTTTCGACCTCTAGTACTGTTACAAGCCAGCCAGACTCGACAGCGACATTTTTTGACTTTGCTGTGTCTCTCAATGGGAGCCAGTACATCACCTTTTCAGACTCTTCAGAACTTGGAGTAGATTACTCACGGTTGTCTGCATTTACTGTGGAAGTCATTGCACCAATTGATGACACGGAATTGAGCATAGAAGCAAGGATTGACTCTTCTCTTTCTGCAAATTCCTCTATGAATCTTAATCAACGCTCCATCTCTATTATCAAGCTGAGCTAATTGACCAGAATGCTCTCTTAAAAAAGAGAGCATTCTTTTCTAATTTTTGCGATACTTCTGTTTCAGCCAGGCATCTATCGACAAGGCCCCAGGACCAAAGGCGAGAACAATGAGACAGACAAGAAGAAAAAGAAATGGGGACTGCTGGATACAGCCCTGTGGATCTTGAAAAATATTCATAAGTGCGTCATGAAATACTGTCACATATGCCCCAACCATTATCCCAATCAAAGGCAGAGCCACAAGACGCGCACCCAAGCCTAGCGCAAGACAAACACCCCCGACGAATTCAACAACTCCTACACAATAGGCACTCAAATATGGCAACGGAATCTCAAGAGAGCGAAAGAAGGGGACCACCTGTTCAATATTCACAAGCTTACCAAAGCCAGCCTCAGCAAAGCAGACTCCCCAGTAAAGACGTAGGAGCAACAATAGAAATGGCTGCAATATTGATCCAAGAGAGACTAAGAGTTCATAACAATATTTCATAATTTGCACACTTTATACTTGACAAGTTAAACATTTAAGTTAACATACGTGATAGACAGAATTGAGTTACCTATGAGCGACCTTTTTAGCAACATAGCTGGCAACATAAAACCTACGGAGTTTTCACTCGGACATCCGACAACACCGGTGCGCCTACCGCCGAAAATCGCGTCGCCCAGTCTTGGCAACCATACTGTCACACATACACCAAATTCTACGATCACTATCACTCTTCCTATGCCCAATGCGTCTGCAGATCAATCTATAATACGTACTTTGGCCAAAGAACATTCCGTTGTGCTTGCTCGCGGGCTTGGGCTGAGAGCCGATTCCTCGAGCAAATCGCACATCGTAGCAACAGAAGCTAACAATGTCAATTTGAAAAATATGCAGATCAATGAGGCTCCGACAAGCTATCCTTGTGATTTTTTCCGATGGAAAATTTTGCATGAATTCTTGCAAACACAGTCGCCGGACATAAATGCAGTCACCCCCTCACTTTCCTTCGAAGAATTTAGCTCTTTGCCAATAGGCCAACAAGATGAGATTTTCTTACTTGCAAGCGCTACTCTGACATCAGAACAGGGGCAGCATCTACTTGCAGCGCTCATGCAGCTGCGCACAGGCCGTGTAGATACCCGAATCATACGGCTCATCCAAGAACTTATCGCTGCCTATTCACAGATTCCCTCAAATGAAAAATACAAAATTACAGCGGCAGACTGGGAGACAATGGATGATTTAGAAAGGCTGCACATGCTACGCCTCATCAAACGCACGTGCAAAAGTCAACTCTCTCAGGAAGATCAGCAGCAGGCAGGTGATTTTGGTGCTTTTCAAACAGCTCATGATATTCAAAAATTGTCAAAAGAACAAAAGGAAAAACTCAAAACTCTGGCACTTTCTCTCTTCAACCAACTACCTGCCCGAACAAAAAATCATATGAATGATTTCTCCTTGGAGCAGATGCAAGAGCTCTCCATCGAAGATCGCCGCATACTATTTAACCTAGCCTACACAAAAGTACTTCAGCATGGCCAGATCTCAGAGAGAAACCAGTTTGAACTGCTAAAGCTGCAGCCTACTGTCACCGGAGAGTCTGCTCTTCGACTCATGGCCCTGACTTTTAACAAATATTTTGACGCCACAGAACGAGCACTCCTTTTGAGCGCTCTTGGCAAATCGTTTGCTGTCATGAAGCTTAGCGCAAGCGAGCTCTGTGAAATTATCAAAAAAATTGAAGCACGTGTGCACAACGCCTCCTCCCCTTTGTCTATTCCCGAACATCAAGAGCTAACACACCATCTGATGATTCTCAAAAGCCATCAAACCAAGCTTTCAAATGCCCAGCCGCAAGCAACAGATCTTTCTACATTTTCTTCGCTACCTCCAGCTATTCAGAAGAGATTGAGAGAGCTTGTATACCGCTATGCAAAGATTCCTGCCTCACAACAGCTCAGTGATAGCGAGTGCGTCTTGCTCTTTAACAAACTGCCACCGAGCAAAAAACAGCAGCTACAGGCCTACTCACTGTCTGAATTTTTCCATCTCTCCCATGAAGAGCAAGAAAATATTCTCTTTATTGTTGCTCATAGCACTGCCTACAAGCACTTTAGCGATACCAATAGCGCCCGCATCGTAGAGCATTACAATCGGGCAGTCTCTACGGATCATGAAATTGTGTGCAATTCCCAAGAAGCCTACGAAAAGCTCTCATTGTCTAATAAAGAAGCAGTGCGTCTGTATAACGCGACTCACGCAGAGGCGCATCCCCAGACGACATGGGAACATTCAATAAGCTGGCCACTTGAGCAATTTGCAGCATTGCAATCAATCTCGCAGCATCGTCTACAAAATATTTTGGTGATCTATAGCTGCCTTACACAGCAGCAGCAAGCCATACTCACTCCCAGTTCCTTGAAGCAGCTAGGATCACAAAAAATCCTCCGAGCACTCCAAATCGTCCAAACCTCTCACCCTGAATACTTCCTCGCTCTCAATATCTCTCCTGAACGATTGCGTGCAAGGCTGAGTCACGCTCCTTACATCGTGCATCAAAAGGAGCGCGAAGCACTCATCACAGCGCTTGCCTCAGCATTTTCCACTTTAGGCACAAGCGACCTCCTTGGAATATCCCAAGAAGCACTACACGAGCAGCAAGCGATGATCCGATTGGAGCAGAAAAAGGCGCAGCTGCAGAAGCGCAAACAGATCAAACGCCAAAAGCAGATCAAGACTCTTAAAAACCACTATCAGACAATTAGTCTACGTCTTAAAGAGCTTGCGACAATGCAAGAACAGCTCGAAAAGGAGCTTGAGACCTACCACTCTCTGAAAGAAGCATTGCTTGCCATTGGCCATCTGCAAAGAGGGCAAAAAATTGCGTCGGAAATTGAGGCAAAACAGCGCCAACTAGCAGATCTCAATCAGGAAATACGCCATTTACTAGAACGCCAGCAGCAGCTCATTACCCGGCTGGATATGCTCTTACACTTGAAGTAAAGACCCCAATTTGGCATAACGCCTTCCCTTATTAAGGAGGCCTATCTATGCAAATATCTGCTGATCCATTCCCACCATCATCTTGTTGCAAAGACCCGAACATCCTGTGTGTGATCAACAAAGGCACTGTTACAGGACTAAATGGCCGTGAGTTTCCTTCCATTCTTTCTTCCCTCGAACAAGTAGAGCACATTGCGACTGTCGTCAAAAGCTGTCTGACACAAGCGACAACAAGCGCGCCTTTTATCATTAATAAATCTATCAATGCATCTGTCTCGCTGCCTATCCCTCTGCTTGTAGACAAACCTCGCCGTATTGTCACACTTCTGGTAAACGAAAAGCTTCCCCTTGCCTCCCCAGGAAATATGGGAACGATAGGACTTTCGATCGAAGTCTCACTTGACGAACCAGAAACTACTTTTGTTTTCCGAAAAGTTGTTCAAAAACAGGCACTCGGAGACAACAAACTCACACGCATAGAGATACAGTTTACACAATTATATGGACCCTTCCGCTCATCACTATTGCCAGACGCACCCGATTCGAAACAACAGAGGCTCATCATCATGGACGCCTTTAAATATGATCTCGCATACGCTGTTGAAAAAAAATTTTTCTTGTCTCCTGTTCAAAAAATAGACATTGTCTTTATTTTACTTCAAAAACTGAAGATGATGCATGAACAAAAGAGAGCGCATTTCGATATAAAACCTGAAAACATTCTTATCACAAAAACATGCCATCAACATATTACGGCTACTTTCTGTGATTTTGGTCTTAGCAAAGAAGAACAAAGAATGACTAAGGTCCTGCTCCCAGCGTATGGCACCGCTGTTCACACAGCACCAGAATTGTGGGAATATGATGTGACAGTACAGCCACTGCCGATTGAGCTACTGCTTCCTCTAGATATGTTCGCACTTGGATGTGTCGTCTATTGCATGGTGCAAAACTCCAATACCGCACTCTTTACCGAAGGGCAGATTAGACGGGCACACACT
>CAYOTQ010000033.1:0-9654 GCA_964406915.1 uncultured bacterium | reverse complement strand
GCAGCATCCTGTTTTGGTCCGTCTACTGCCTGCTTGAGGCTATGGGCCTGAGTACAATAGTGGGCTAGCATTGCCAGTCTGACTCTCTCCTGATCTTGTGCAAGAGAGGCTCTTATTACCGCATAAGCCGATTGCAGCTGCAGGTCAGAAAATGTTGGAGAGCCATTAATCCATAATGTATTGTTGCTACGTCCAAGTGAAATTTCAAACCCACTTGCGCTTCGTTTTTGATTTGTGTAGGTCGCTTGATCCTGAATACAGTAGGTTCTTTGAGAAGTAAATCCAACAAGATCTCCACGACGCTGAATTAATCCTCCTTGATTTGAAGGAGTTAATTTCTTTATGAGTACCTGGAGAGTCTCTTTCATATCCTCTCTTTGATCAGCGGAGAGAGGAGGGACTTTTTTCGCGGGCATATATTGAGATGCATACTTCCTGAACAACACCCGTAGGGGACTTTCCAGATAGGCTGCCATACTTTCCGGCAGCCGCTTAATAACTTTTTCATACTCGTTCTGAAGGAGTGCGGCCAGATGAGCCGGTCCAGGCTTTTGTGATGAGCGGATCATCTCGTCCAGCAGACGCAGCTCTTGAGAGGTGTGGTTGATCTTTCCAGTCAAAAGTTTGGCTTGAATGAGCGCTTTTTGTGCCGCTAGATCCGGAGCGGGCGCATTTTGTGGAGGAAAGACAGTGCCATCAAATGCAATCAAAGCAAGCGACTGTGGGGAATGGGTGCTAGCAGCCCCATAGAGCATTCCTTTTTTGATCTTGCCAGCATCTTCGTGACTGACAAGCAAGTATCGATCTTTGCTTGGTGGGTTCTTTATTTGGAGTAGATATCTGCCCGCCACATGGTGTTCTGCACCCAATTTATGGGTAAGAAATAGATTGGGGGAATATTCGAGGCTGTATTCATTTTGCTCAAAAAATGGCAGCACTTGGAAGGACATTCCCAGATTGTGAAGAGAGTTAAATTTCTGATGGAAAAATTGGTCTGGTTGGTAGCGTGTCTGTTCACTATCCTGATAGTATACAAGGGAAGTGTACATTTTTTTATCGAGAGGACTCGTGTCTGTTATTATCTCTAATTCCCTTTCAATTTCCAGTTCCTGCTCAAGTTCAACCTCTTGTTCTTGCTCTTGCTCGATTTCAATATCAATTTCGATTTCTCCTCCACCCTCATCTGAGCCAACACTTACTACGGGAGGGCTATTTTCTTTGTCTACACATTCTTTAAGTTGTTGTTTGAGTTCATCAAGAGGGGGATAGAGCTCTTTGAGTCTATTTTTAAGATGTATTCCAGGTACATCATTTAAAAAATCAAGGAATTGCAACAGTTTTTGAGAAGAGATGGCAACACTGTCGTCTAATTGCATCAGCTGTTTTTCCTGGATCATGTGAGCAAATGGGCTATCTTTCTTTGTAGGAGTGAAAAACGGCGTGAGCGCATCGGAAAGCTCTTTTCTGTGGCTATAGGGAATACTAGTGTCGATAAGAAGCCGTCTGATTGGAGATTCGATGACTTCTTGCATTCTGTGAGAATTTGAAATTTCGGTCTTCATCATCTGATCGCCTTCAAGATTGATCTCTAAATAGTTCCAAAAATCTGCTGTAGAAATCTTCAGTTCTTTACTGATGAGAGAGACGCACAGGCCAAATCTGGCACTTGGGTTGTCTGGCCAGGGAATATCTCTTCTCAAGAAGGCTCGTTTGATGGCTTTTTCCAGGGCTGTTGTTTCCGGCAGTATCGAAGTGTCGCCGGTGATCAGAAGTTGTTTGAAGGGCTCTTTTGTAAATAGTATCTGAGTGGCCTCTGTAATCATATGTTCTTTTGTTTCCTGAGACAGGCAGATATCTACGTTTTGACCGGCAAGTACTTGCCTCATACGAAAGAAACTTTGGAGGGCGTTATCCATGGACATATTGTGGCGGATGCTTACCAGGGCTTTTGCTTGAGGGGGCTGTTTGATGTCAGTTCCTGTTTCATGTTTGCTGGGAATGATAGTCAGCCGCTCAGAGGGTGTTAGACGAGATTTCTCAAGGGGAATGCGGACAAGCTTGCCGGTTGCCGCATCTTGTTCAAGGCAGAGCCATTCTCCAGCAGGATTTGGATGAATGATGCCC
This sequence comes from uncultured bacterium, assembly GCA_964406915.1. Taxonomy (GTDB): domain Bacteria; phylum Chlamydiota; class Chlamydiia; order Chlamydiales; family FEN-1388; genus CAYOTQ01. Next base: position 7,530 of record CAYOTQ010000033.1, on the reverse strand, counting down.
TTAATGTGAGGCCGTGCTTTTTTGACCTCTTCGAAAAGCTTCTCACTCCATGTATCTAGCAAGACCTCTTTAAGCCAGTTGCCACTATCTATGAATACAGAGTAGTCCTTGTCTTGGCAAAACCTATCAACGACTAGGTCAAGATAGCTCTTTTGCTCCTGCGTAAACTCATGAATTTGTGAGCTGTTTTTCGTGATTTTGTCAGTTAGCACCAAAATTGTCTCGCCATCAGTGCCGAGAACTGGGTAGGCCTGCATACCTTTTGGGAGGATACCAGTGTTGATGGTTCCGGTATACCCAACACGTTGCTTATTGAGTCCTGTTACTCCAGCCAGAGGGGTGGTAGAAATACTCTTTTCAAAAAAGACAATTTGATGAAATACATATTTTTGCATGAAATGGAGCAAAGATGGCGGATCTTGAGAGAGCTTTTTTGCTAGCATATCGATCAGATCCTCTTTTGGAGGATCTTGGCTGAAGAGGAAATTTTTTGCCTCATTTCCCATCACTCTCGCAAATTCCAGATAAGCCTCTGTCTCTGTAGGAGCAACCGATGAGCGTGACGCTGCACGTTGCCATTCTTTGAGCATTTTGCGAGCTCCGCTCTTAGGAATGCCATTAAACAGTCGATTTTGGATGGAATAAATAGTCAGTTCATAAGGGTCGCTTGGCAAGCTTGTCTTTGGACTATTTGGCGCATTATAAGAACGGGCGGTGTAGATCTCTTTTCCTATACTTGCAATATTTGAGTCGTCAGAATATTGAGCGCCGCACTCTTTAAAGAGCGATTTCTTTAAAATCTCGCCCGTAGCTTGCGCCGCCACGCCAAGTAAATCTCTATAAGTCGGGTTTTTAAAGTGCTCAAAAAGCCATTGATTTCGCTTCAATGTGTAGAGCCTTTTTGCAGCCACAATAACGATTTTTTTCTCCGGCCTTTTTGCAATAAGCTCAGCAAGGGCTCTCTCTTCCTTAGGTAAGGTCTGAAGAATTTTTACCTCTTCTCCAGGAAGAAGAGTTTTACTAAGTTCGCTGTCGAAAGGAGAGGTCTGCTCAATAAAATGGTGAATATATTTATTTGTGTCGGATGCCAGCAACGCTTCAAAATTGGGGATCTTCTTCTTGAGGAGTGTAAGTGCAATATCGCGTAGCTTTGGCTGCACCACTGTCTGAAAAAGAGCTTGTGTGAGTGCTTTGCCTTGAGGTTTGTAGGAGGGGTCTTTTTTCTTGCGTAGAGCATCAATGAAGTCTATAGAGATCTGCTTGGCAAAATCTTCATCTTGTGCAAGCTGGAGTACCATTTCTGTGACAAGGGTAGCTCTTTCTGGATCGACAGTTTTTTTCTCTCCAATAGGAAATTTATAGACAACGGTGGGATCAAGAACCTTATGAATTTCGTCGATCTGGGCTACTTCTAAGTTCGTGAACGTGGAGCAGATTTCCCCGACAATATTGCTGCGCTCTTCTTGGTTGAGTGCATACGCTTCTTTGAGAGCTGAATAGAGCACATATTTATGCTGCGGCGTGAGTAATATTGCAGCTCCTCGAGCTTGCGCTTCTTGCAGTTTGGTGTGATAGTTTTTAAGATAGTTGATATCTTGAGATTGTGATTTGGTAATTGGGCGAGAGAAGACATACTGCTCAAAAGTATCTCCAAGGGTTCGAATGAGATTCTTTTGCACCTGGCTGAAAAGGTCTTCTGGCACATATACCGATGAGAGCGTCTCTGGAGTTGCAAGCAGGAAGGCAAGTATTGGCTGGATAACAGCACTCTTTCCTGCCCCCATAATCATCTGTCCTGCTGCATCTTTGCCGCTTTTTATCGATTGATAGAATGTGGTGATATTGGCAATTTGTTCTTGTCTGAGTTTGATGTCTAAAACGGTCTCAAGCGCTAAGAAAATTGAGGAGAGATGATGTGAGCTAGGATCGTAGGCAGGCGGCTGAGCAAGAGATTTTCCTAAAGCAAGGATGAGCACTTCTGCTTCATCTGCAGGTGCTTCTTGTACTGCTTGAATCTGTTGCAAAGAGCGTGCCAAGTGCTGCACATAGCGCTTCTGAATGAGATACTGCTTGATGGCTTGTTGCAGGTTTTTTCTTCCCTCTTTAGACAGCTCAGGATAGCTTTTTTTGAGAAAACGGTCGGAGTGAAGGCGTGCGCCTATAAGACAAAGCTGCTGGATTGTGGGAAGCTGTCTTTTTTTAGAGGCGAATTGCATGCTCGATACTGGATCTATCAGCAAAGCTGAATGTACAGACTGCATCAGCAGTAGCTCTTGGGCTGCAAGCGCTTTTTGTTCTGTCTCGCATTTGCTGCGTATCTCATCACTGAGAGCCTCAATAGTGCCAGGATTAATGGTATATTGCGCTTCATTTTCAAGTTTTTCTTTTGCTGCTTGAACGTCTTTTCTTCTGTGTGCAAACTTTTGCTTTGTCTCCGCATCAGCAATTTCTGGACTCTCATCTGAAAAAAGCGCATAGTCCTGAAAGTGTGTTGCAGGCTTTTTTGTAAAGTAATCCCCGCAGATCTTAGAGAAATACGAGTTTTCATCTTTTGCAGCCTTTTGCGAGGCAAGAAGTCCGAGGTCTTGGACAGCTTTTTGCACGAGAGTATGTTCAGCAGGCTTTGGCTGCTTGGTATGCACCAGCTGCTCGTTAGAGACGGCTATAGAGTGGCTTTCAAGTGAATGAAAAATTCCAAGACATTGTGCTGCAGAGGCCTTTGTATTGTTGTCTGCAAAGTTTGCGACATAATGCAGCATGCCAATCAGGCCATTTCTTCTTGCTTCATCAAGGCTGGAAATAGATTCACACTCATTGATGATGAGAGGAAGATAGTCTGCAAACTGCTGGGCAAGCAATGGCATTTCTGTATAGTCAAAGGGAAAGGTATTTGATAGCCTGCTGAAGAAATAGCGAATCCGCTGGCATAGTGTTGGCGATTCTAAAGCTGGCAAGGGCACTGTAGATTGTGGCTGGGGGCGAAGGGCTATTGGTTGCGATACGACCGGAAGTTGCATAGCATCAAGCGGAGCTGCTGCTTGCAGCTCAGCAATACGCAAGCCTGCTTGTGAAAGGGTAGAATTTTGAAGCAGCGACAGCTCTTCGTGTTTGGCAAGCGGCTTTGTATGCCCAAGGCGATTTAGATACTCGCCTATGAGACCGTCTGCCGTATCTTTCTCGTCATCAGTTAGTGGCTGCTGCAAGAGGTAGAGGGCATGTAGTTGCACACGCATTTTTCTGCCGCTGACTTCTCCAGATTGCGGAGAGAAGACAATTCTTCGTAAAACTGTTTCTTCATCTTTTGTCAGCGAGCGATGTGTCACTTCTGCTTGAGGATGAAAAAGAAGCTCTTCTGCTTCATCAAGAAATCCTTTTTCAAGATAAATCGAGGCGAGTTGAAAGCGAGCTTCTAAAGAAGAGGGGAAAAGAGCGCCTTCTTCGGATACCGTACATTCACAAAGGCGAGCAGTTTCGACGCGATTTTCTTCAAAGTCATAGGAGAAATCAAAGGTAAGGGCATCTTTTTTCTGTTGTGTATCTACGGGTTTTGCAGCCCAAAGGGGCAGGAGTGCTTTTTTACTTTTACCATCTGCTGATTCAAGGATTAAGAATCCTGTGGAAGGATGAAGATGGGCTGCTGTTTGGTTTTTAGCGATAAACCAGTTGGGTTGCTGCACACATTCAAATCGACCATCAGCAGTTTTGTTAAAGCTCAAATTAAGACGAGGAAATTCAATTTTTTGTAATTCGGTAGGGTCTTGCCAGAATAGGGTGCATGAGGAAGGCTCAAATGTCGCATAGGGAGATGTTCTTGCTTCCGCAAGAAATTGATGTGAATAAGGATCGTTCACTATCCCGTCGGATGAAAAGAGGTGCTGGAAGTTCTTCTGTGAACAGAAGTAAATTTTGTTTCCCTCTTGAAAGATATGATGTTTACGCCGTAGTTCTATATTATGAGGTATGATCTTTTGTCTCTTTTTTATAGGAATAAATTTTGTCCATTTTACTCCCTCAGGCAAAGCAAGCTGCATGTAAATATCGTTATTTTTGATGGCTAAAACGAGATTGTTTTTTGGATCCTTTATATAGAGAGTCTCAGACTCTTGTTGGCACTGGAACTCTGAGCACTCTTTTTCTGTGTACAAACCATTCTTGACAAGCAGTTCTTGATTTTGCAGCGAGAGCTTTTCATTAAAGGTTTGAAAGACAGAGGCATTATTAGACTGGATGCGGCCTGCAGAAAAGCAGACTCTGGTAGCTTTATCTTTTGAGATAAGAGCATCTTTCTGTCTTGGATCTTGTTCAAATTGTCCTACAGTGGGAAAAATAGAACTTAAAAAACGTGCATGTTCATCTAAAAAAACACTTGACGCAGTTGCAGGAGGGCGCTGTGAAAAGAATTTTCGGATTGCAAATTCTGTCTGTTCACTAGACGCTTTTCTGAGAGAAATGGTTTGTGTCTGTGGAGGAAAGCGGTTTCTCAAGACATTTGTGAGGCAGGCATAGCCGAGTAGCTGAGGAGATGTAAAGAGTTCCTTTGAATTGCTGAGCGCTCCGGTTGCTGCTTCAAAGAGAATTGGCCAATGGGCGGTATAGCGAGGGTCTTTCGCAAGAGCAAGGCAAGAGATGACTTCCTGAGGATCAAACAAACAGGGCCGTGCAAAGTTATTTTCATCGGCGACAAAATCAATACTCTTTTGCACGCAGCTTTTTATCCAGAGTAGGTTGCCAGCAACAGAGAAATCTTCCAGCTGGATAGCATTTTGATATGTAGAGTCAAAAAATTTTTTCATTCTAGCAACGATGGCATCTCTTTGTTGGGGATCGCGAAGAGCCTGTAGCAGTAGTGTTTTGTCGAATAACAATGAGTGGAGCACTAGGAGCATATTATGATTGGCAAGCAAATCTTTATGTTCTTCGAAAAAACTGAGTGTAGCTTCTATCTGGACATCGGGCTGCTGGGCTGAGAGCAATTCAGAGAAGTGTTCGGGTGAAATGGGCATCTGTTTTTTTGAGAGACAAAATGCTGTCGTTGCATGTGGCACATGGGCTTCTGTAGGCAATGAGGTTCGAAGGGTTGTATAAGCTTGTTGCCATTGTGGATCCATATTTTGCCGGTGAGGATTCAGTGCCCATTCATCGGGAGGTTGCTTGTCTAGAGCATTTTCTCTTTCGTGGCGCAAAAAGATTGTCCCGTCTTCATTCACTGCCTGCAGCAAGAAGTTCTCAGGGGTGAGGTCGCCGCATATATAGGGAGAGTGCTGTACTAAAAGAATCTGGTTAAAAAAGTTACGCGTCTCCTGGGGGATGATATCCCTGATGCCGAGTTTTTGTGCAAAAAAACCATCTCGGTGTTTCCCGAAAAGAAAAGCTGCACGTTTCTGATCTGAAATGAAACCCGGAACTTCCCAGTTATGGGGCCAGTAAAGAGAACTTAATTGAATGTGATTCGGATCTCGATGTAGAGCTGTAATGTTGGCATTAGCTTGGGCGATGCGCATTTGAGTGTATTGCTCTCTAGTCTCCAGGCTTAACAAAGCATCGTACTTTGCCTTATCAGCAGCCAAAGCGTTCTTTTCGCTCGTCAGTTGTTTTATCTGTGCTTCACGCGCGGCTAGTTGTTGTGGGTTTGAGGTTTGTCTTGCTTGCCGCTGCAAGGCATCAATTTGCTCTGAAAGATATCTATGGTTGCTATTTTGCGAAAGCAGGCGACTTACTTCATTAGGTGAATATGCATTGCGATCGTTACGTATTTGCATCAGTTCATTAGATGCTTGCTGTCGTGTATTTTGTTCTGCTTTAATTGCTTCCGCAGTTTTTGCTTGCTGTATCTGTCGATCTTGCCGGAGACTTGCTTCTGCTTGTGCTACAAGAGCGCTATTTTCCGGTCTATGCCACCATGACAGAATTTGCCTTGACATTTCCGGACTTAAAGAAAAGTCACGGTTTTCTGCTCTGAAATCAGGCAGTGGGAATGACCTCTTTTCCGTTTTTGCTTGCAATAGCTCTGCATAAAAAGAGCTCCAGAATGGGTCTGAGCAAGAGGCTTTTGAGAGAGGTACAAGGTTTAGCTGCTGCAAAAAGCTTGGAAATGTGCTATTGAATACACGCTTGTCATCTGGAAGCTGCCTATAAGCACACTCACTTAGAGCAAAACAGGCATATATACTCAGCTGCTTTCCTATTTCTTTACAATCATGTTCCCTTGCAAGGCTTGTCGTGATCGACTGCAGTGTAGCGAGCAGCTGTTCAGGATGAGGAAAGCGAAGTGCTTGCATATGTTTTAAAGAGCCGATTTTTTTAAACAAGAGGTCGCAAAGCAAAAGAAGCTTTCGGAAATTAGATCCTGCACGTCTGATTTCTTCAAAACATTCTTCGACTTTTTGGCTAAAGAGAGGGTCTGCAGTGTTGAGAGCCTCTATTTTATTCAAAAGAGTTAGCGTGGAGGAGTCCACGAATTGAGAATCAATCCAGTTATCTGTGTATCTCTCTGGAGGTTTAATTGAGACCTCCAGTGATTGTATCTTAAGCTGCGTGGGCTTGATTTTAAGAGGTGGGATTGTGCTATTTTCATAGGCAATCAAATTTTTTCTTAGCTTCTGTAAAAGAAGCTGATAGTTCAGAATTTGGTTATTAGCAGCCTCTAGCTGAAGTTCTGTAAGCTTGGGGGAGAGGTGCCAGATGCCATTTGCATATTTTTCTATGCAACGCTTGATCAGAGCGTGCTCGCGAACAGACGCGGTATACTCTTTGTGGTCATCGATTTGTCTTCTTGCAGCCTCTTGTAATAGCGGCTGGTACTTTTTTAACAAAAAGAGTTTATACTCGAATTTGAAATTCTTGTACTCATGCTTTGTCAAGGTGGTGGCAAAAAAAGCTTGTAGAGAACGATAGGTGCAGCTTCCTGCGCGCTGCGTGGAGACAAATCGCTGGATCCTCGGGTCCATTTTTTCCATCGACCCATTGAGAAGTGGCAAAATATCATCTACCAGGCATCTGTTGCCGTTTTCTACCTTCTGCAGCTGCTGCAGACTGGCGAGGAATGAACGGCGAAAGAGGAGTTTTTCGGGAATATTATCAATTGCAATACAGCCGGCATATTTTTTTTTATACCGATCGACAATTGTATCGTGTGAACTAACGCCCTGACCTTCGTTATAGATGCGAAATGTGTAGCATCCGTTATCCTTTTTTTCTATTTCGTAGACGATTGAATGTTGTTTCCACCCACCAAAGAGCAGACAACGCTGTACGCCTTCCGGACAGCTGTTTAGAGTATTATGAATATGAGAGCGCAGTTGTTCGGGGTTGAGAGAAGTATCTTCAAGTTTAACGGGATTGCTGAGCATATATTTTAAGACAGTTGCTTGTGACGACTGCAGCCCTGCACTTTCTAGATATTCGATAGCTAAGTTTGCATAGGGACCTGCATCGATTTGATCTCCTTCCTTGTCTCCGAGGTCTACATCCTTTGCAAAGGCATCTCCAAGAACAAGAGCAATGTTTTTTAATGAGATAAGGGAGCTTCCC
>CAYOTQ010000032.1:0-9876 GCA_964406915.1 uncultured bacterium | reverse complement strand
GCAATATGACCGGAAGATCCTGTATTTCAAAGAGAAAAACCCAGAACTCAGGTTAATAACCGAAGCATTGGCAAAAAGATCTCATTCCGGTTACCATCTGCAGCAAACAGGAGAGACCTTTATGCAACCTACTAGTGGAAGAGATGTTCTTTATCACCGCTACCAACAGTCTCGAACAGAAACGGCCAGCGCAATGGCTCTGTTTTCAGAGAAGATGGCCGCCTGCAACCGAAGTCTCATAAATGTATTTTTTGGAGATCAGAAATACGATTTTAGCACCCATCGGTTTTTAATAGATCCTGATCATACCTGCAAAGATGATACAAGCATGCAAAACCGCATCTATCGCACGCATCTCTTGCATGTCATCGATACCATTGTGCAACTTCTGTCATCGCAAAACGAGAGGGCTTTAAAGGCCTATTTTCATGCAAAAATATTGAAAAACAGCTCTTACTTCGCGCTGCAAGATTTTCAAGAAAAAGCCACTGCCGCAGATTGCTTGCATGCCCAAAGTAGAGTCGCAAGTATTGCGAATAAAATACAAAATGGAAACTTCAAATCAAAAACAAGGCAGTGATATGGAATATAGACAACTCGGCCGCTCAGGCCTCATGGTCCCGGTCCTCAGCTACGGAACCATGACCTTTGGAGGCGCAAGTGAACTATTCAAAGCCCTGGGAAACTCTGATGTGAAGGAAGCTCTGAGACTGGTCGATGTATGCCTGGAGCACGGCGTGAACTTATTTGACACTGCAGATATCTACTCGCAAGGCAAGTCTGAAGAGATCCTTGGAAAAACTCTTCGAGGAAGACGCGAGCAGGCGCTCATCTCTACAAAATGCACCTTTAGCATGGGTGATGGACCAAATGATCGCGGCTCGTCCCGCTATCATATTATCAAATCGTGCGAAGCGAGTTTATATCGTCTAAATACTGTCTATATCGATATATATTTCATGCATGCCTTTGATGCCATGACACCAGCAGAAGAGACTCTCAGCGCCCTAGATACGCTTATTAAGGCCGGCAAAATACGTTATATTGGCTGCTCCAACTTTTCCGGATGGCATCTGATGAAATCGCTCGCTACGTCTGAAAAGTATGGGCTGGCACGCTACGTTGTGTATCAGGGCTACTACTCATTGATTGGACGGGAATATGAAGAGGAATTGATGCCGCTTGGCCTTGATCAAGGAGTGTGCCTCATGGTCTGGAGTCCTCTTGGATGGGGCAGACTGACAGGCAAAATTCGCCGTGGACAGCCGCTTCCAGAGGGTAGGCTGACAGGCGCTGGAGCCTCTGTTGGCCCGCAAATGCCGGATGAATATCTTTACTCTGTTGTTGACGTCCTTGATGAGGTTGCAAAGGAGACGGGCAAGACAGTTGCTCAGGTGGCTTTGAATTGGCTATTGCAAAGACCTTCTGTGACAAATATTGTGGTGGGAGCAAGAAATGAAGCGCAGTTGGTGGAGAATTTGGGCGCTGTAGGCTGGAGTCTCACGACAGCTCAGATGGCAAAACTTGACATGGCCAGTAAAAGAGCGCTGCCCTACCCCTATTGGCACCAGCGAATGTTTACCTCGCGAAACCCACCGCCTGTTTAGGACGCGTTTTCTATAAAGATACAGTCCAAAGAGACAAGCTTAGCGGGCCATTTCTTTGAGAGAAAAAGATAGGATTTTTCAATATCCGGGGAGAGTGTCCGGTCATTTTCAATGAAGGACACTTCCCTGCGGTAATACTTGTATAGCTCTTCGGTCCATTTTCCCATCTGCAACGAAGGATCTTGATTTTTTCTCAAGTCAATCGCTTGAGCCGCATGCATCATCTCCATTCCCAAAATATAATAGAGGTTGTCTACTATCTTGCAGCTGCGCTGCAAGATGAAAGGCAGGTTGGTCGACAGATCTTCTATCTCGCCTGCAACCGGCACAAGATCGCGCGACACAGGGGTGCTTAATGCTTTAATTTCTCCATCTAATGCCACAAAACTTTTTTGGATCGCGCCATAGACAATGGCATTCGGATCGGGAGATAAAAATCGCGCCAGGTGGGTAAACTTTTCTGAGGAAAGGCGAAGCATACGCTGGGTGGAGGCATGAGACAGATGACTAAATCCAATAGCAAGGGCCTCAAAATCTATTGCCCAATTGATTGTGTCAAAATTTGCCGTTGGGATCACAGCTCCTGAAACATCACTCAGATAGTAGCTTTTTTCTATATCCAGAGAGGGATATACGGTAGGCTCTATGACAACTAAAGGATTGTCATCAGAGGAATTGAGATGCAAATTGAGCTTCTGCTTTGCTGATTTCAACAGATCGCGAAGGGTCCCATGCACTTGGCTTGCAGAGCGAAAGCTGAGTGGGTCTTGCAGTGCTCTTGTTGCAGAGGAGTGCCACAGAAAGCTTCCTTGCAGCGCCTGGCGAATATTGCTGGCCGATTTTTTCTGTCCATCATAGGGCCTTGCATTTTGCACTTCTTTCAAAAACGGGGCAATATTTCCATCTAGCCCCTCTAAACTAAGGCTAAAAATAAGATCCGACTTATCAAGCAGATGCTCCATATCATAAATCAATAATGCTGCCAGAGCGGATGAATAGGCATTTGAGCTCATGATCGAAAGAGAGTCCTTGCCTAAAGGAACAAGAGGCACAAGTCCATTTACAGCAAGTGCTTTACTTGCAGGCATCAACTCTCCTTGATAGTACACATCTCCTTCTCCCATCAGGGCAAGACCAATATGGGCAAGTATGGTGATATCTGCCTCTCCTATTGACCCTCTGCTAGGAATGAGCGGTTGAATACGCCTGCTAAGAAATTCGAAGAGCAGCTGGGCCACTTCTGGCTGCGCTCCTGTTGTTCCATGAAGAATGGAGTTGAGCTTAATAAGCATGACAGCAAACACAATTTTTTCAGAAAGATTGGACCCTAGCGAGGCGCTTGTGGCACGCAAATTATTCTTATTGAAGGCGATGGATGCCAGTTTTGCCTCGTCACTGAGCACATCTCCACGAAACAAGGTTTTGTCTTTGTTAAGACCCACGCCGCGATTGAGGCCATATACAGGCTTGTCCTCCATTGCCGCTCGCAGGAGAATTTCATGAGAGCGCTTGACTCGCTGCCATGCCGAAGGCTCTACGCGAACTGGCAATTTATAGGCAGCATGCAGGGCAATCTCTTCAATGGTGAGATCAAAGCCGGTGAGTATAATTTCTTGCTGCTTTTGTCCACCAAGAACTACATTCAAATCCAATGAAATTAGAAAAAAAACAAAAAACACTATTTGAATCATTTTTTGTTCCATAAATTAAATATCAATAATTTATCACAAAAATCAATGATTTCAAATAGAAATTTTTAAATTGATTTGTAAAACACCTACTTATCGGTCAACAAACTTCATAGATCATTCCTGTTTGCAAGCCTTCAACGCTTTTGCTATAGGCAAGCGCTGCTGTCTGGGCAGAAACAGGGCGAAATCCACGGAAAAAGGCCGCTGTCTTCGGCAGAGATTCTTCAATGACGGTCGGGCTCACAACGTTAATGCGAATACCCCTGTCTAGCTCAATGCTCGCCGCCTTCACAAATGAGTTGAGCGCTCCGTTGACCGTAGAAGCAACAGCGCCAAGCCGAATAGGATCGTCTGACAAAATACCGCTTGTCAAGGTAAAGGATCCTTTGTCATTGATATAGTCTTTGCCTATCAACACCAGCCGCACCTGTCCCATCAGTTTATTTTGAAAACCATTGAGATAATGGTCATAAGTCATCTCCTTCAACGGTACAAAAGGAACACCTCCTGCCGCACATATTACGGCATCAAACGGTTTGCTCTTTTCGAAAAGCGCTTTGATGCTTGCTTCATTTGTGATATCTACCTGGAAAGCTCCTTGGCTTTTGCCCACAGATACAATCTCATGTCGAGAAGAGAGTTCGGCTGCAACTGCTTTCCCGATTGTGCCGGTCGCTCCAATGATGAGTATTTTCATACACCTTCCTTCTGTTTTTTCCCTTCTGTAACAAATACAGCTGGAAGAAGTCAATTTGATAAATTGACATTGAGTAAAAAATTAAAAATATTTATACAAAAGAAAAGCAGAGAGGTAGGTTTACATGAGCGCTATCGATACAACAGCACAGCCACCGGAATATAATTTCAGCCATGCATCACTCAGTAAAGAGTTGAAAGATCTGTCGGGACATCATATTCGCCTGGTGCCGCAAGAAGGCTCGAATGTACAGGCAATAAAAATTGACTCTACTTTCAAAAAGTGGTGCAATCAGACATTTCGCGGTATCGAATATGCCTCCACAGAAGATATGAAGCAGATCCTTCAAAAGATCCCAAAAAGTCCGATCTCTCTTGAACAAAGTAATGTAGGGCGCCTTGCCTTATGGAAACTCGGAAAACAATCGCTTGAAAAGACCGCAGGCCAGGAAGAGTTTACCAAGACTCAGAGAGAACTCAGAAGTTTACTGCCTGAAAAAATGGGGCAGATCTATCAAGCAGAGCAGGACAAAAGCGAACTACGCTCGCAAGTAGAGCGCCTTTTGCTCAGCGGAAATCTCACATTTGATTTTTCCAAAATAGACCAACAAGTTGTCACTGAAGTTAAAGCCAATCTCTACCGAGCTTGTGCAGATCGCCTGAATCACGACCCGAAAGGCCACGTGCTGCTCGAACATTTGCGAGATACCATACGGATTGACTCTAAAATGTCTGCTCAAGACATAGCCAAAGCAAGGGCTCAAAAATTTGACATGCTCATGCAATATGGAATAGACCCTAAGAATTTTACAATTAATGAAGAGAAATTTTTCACTACACTCTCACTAAAAATAGGGGGCAGCTCTGCCCAAAGGGAAGGAGTGCGCCTTCAAGCTGTCGCCCAAATTCGCCAGTTTGCCCTAGAGAAAATGCAATTTGATCTGGCACAATCAACTACATTTCCCTCTCTTCCAAAACTGTGGGATCGCACCAACTATGAGGCGGTATTTATTCCCCCTCCAGATGTCGCCGGAGAAGCCGTAACAAAAGAAATTTCATGGACTGCCGTTACTCACCAACAACATGGCAACAAATTTATGCAGGCCGTACGTGATGCCGCCCAAGAGGGAGCAAAAGGATCTAAGCAAACAGCCTCTGTTACTTCCTATGTAAGCCCGGATAACTACGGCCAGCTCCAAGTGCCCAAATTGGCCTCCGATGTAAACATACAGTTCCAGGAGACAAGCGCTGTCTTTGGCGCAAAAGGCCTTCCCGATGAAGATACTATTCTCGTCAACAGCGACCCCGACCATTTTGGCGGTGTCGAAGGCTTGGCAGCTCAAGAGGAAAATTGGTCAAATATTGAAACCTCGATGTCATCGATCGACTTGAAAAACAAGATCAATAACAAACCTATTGGCAACTACATTGCAAGCGTGCCCAAACAAGCTACCTACAATCCATTTATTTCCCTCAAGATCGGCGACAAGTTTGACAAAGCTATCTACAGTGATAGAGATTTTGAAGCTGCTACCCGCGCCTACAACAAGGAGTGCCAAAATGAAGGGCGCGAGGCAACAACTAGCGGCTTTGTCGAGCTGCTGCAACAAAACGGAAATTTAACAATTAATGAAACACCCGAAACCTCCAATGCCATTGTGAAATGGGCACCAAAAGCAAAAGAGGACTCTCCAGTAGATGCTGCGCAAATTGCAGGGCTTATGGAAAATTTTCATGCCGCACATGCTGCCTGTCTGCAAGGCAAATCCATGCAACACGATGATCCAACTGCAGAAATTCCACTCACGTTGGGATGGACAGGTGGAGGTGCTTTTTTGAATAACTTGATTACTGTAGCCCTTTGCGATTTTGCTACCGCAGCCCAAGCCCTTGCGGAATTGAACGCTGAGCGGAAGCGAAATGGCCAAGAGCCTCTCACCAATGTGCGGATTGTCTTCCACAATATCGGTGCGACCGCTGATAAGGAAGAAAGAGATGCTGCCTTCAAGACAGCTCAAGCATTCTTCAACAGTGACTTGCTTCCAATGATCCAAAATGGCACCTCAAGCCAGGCGCTCCAAGATAAAATTGCCGAGTATGCCGCCAAAAATGAGCTCAAGAATCGCGGACAAAATCTGGGAGCTGCTTAGGGCAGTATTTTCAAAAAATCCCCATCTCTTCTTGGGTTGTTTGTGAATAAGTGGCATTGTGAACAAGCCAAAATTCTTTGACAATATTATTGAGCCTTCATACATTGGCATCTGCTATCCACACGGGGCGTTGCGATGAAATGTCGGAAAATAAAACTCTTCTGCACGTTATTCCTCTTCTGCTCTATTTTAATGCACGCTGACGATGAACCCTGCTCGTGCTATGTATCAGTGCGTGATTTTTTGCCGCCATCAGAAGAAGCGTCTGCTCCTGCTATTGAGCAAATTGGAAGACGCTGGAGAGTGTTATCAAAAGATCCCTTTCTTCAAATGTCTATGTCGATTCTGAAAAGTGAAGAAACAGGCCCACGTCTACGAGAAAAATATCTTAGCTTATTCAACAAACACGACACAACACTAAAAAAACTCCGCCAAAAAGCTCCCTCATCCACATCACGTACCTTGCGATACCTGCATTTTTCATATTTCGAGCAGCTGTTTGAATACCTTCATGATCTCAACGACTTTTATTATAAATGGGATACAGCACTCCGAGAATTTGCCCATGAACATAAAGTCAGAGAGCTGTACAGTACCCGATTTCTCCCAAAAGAATATAAAAATGACCTGAAGTCCTACAAATCAAGACGGGATAAACGACGGGAGGATTGGGTTAAACAGCGGCTTTTTGTCACATCTACCCTGCAGCGACTGTACGAATCATGCATAGCCAAACAGCACGATAATCTACGAGCGATCTACGAATATGGCTTTATGAAATTCAAACAAGGCGATCACAAAACCGCTACGAACAGCATGCAGCAGTTGATTCGCCTTTCCTTGCAGACTGGGAACCCCACCTATTTGCGTGCAGATACCTATATCAAATTAGGCATCGCCTGCTCTATGTCATTAGAATACGCACAGGCAGTGGAAGCTCTTACACAAGCAATAGAAGCCCATACGGCTGGAGAAAGAGCTTACCTTGAGCGCGCAATTGCACATTTTGAACAAGGAAACTTTGATGCCGCCATTAGCGACTACCTAGCTTCTGGAAAGCAAAACACATTCAGCGCTCCTGACCTTCCCTCTACAATAGACTTTGCAAAGGGACTCTCCCTCGGCGCTTCCCATGGATTGCTTATTGGTTTAAAAGAAGCGCCTGCTTCTATTTTTTACGCCTTGCAAGGAGCGGGACAGGCATTGTGGGCAGGGGTAAAAGATCCTCTGGGCGTGCCCAAGCAGTTAGTCGATGCACTTTTACCAGTCATCGAATATCTGCAAGAGGAAGATCTTGCAACGATTGGTCAAGACATGATCCCAGAATTGCGGGAGTTATTGACGAACTGGAATACACTTGAATGGCAAAGCCGAGGTGAAAAGACAGGATTTATATTGGGTAAATATGGCATTACTGTGTTTGGCTGTTATGGCTCTGCAAAAGTCGCTAAACGCTTTCAGGAATTGCGGCAAGCGAATATGCTGCACAGCTTGCAAACGATGGCCTGTTGCCAGGCCACCAAAGCTGAGGTAATCGCCTCTGCCTCTGCTTTTGGAACGGCACGCTCGCAATTTTTCAAAAATGCAACCATCAGCTGGGATAAACAAGGCAAGCACATTGTTGGGCATAGAAATTACCAAGACCTCTTAATTCAAAAGAAGCAGCCCAGCATTTTTTCACATCCTGATCCTGAACGATTATTAAAAGAATATGCCGGTACGGGAGCTGCCGTAGGGGAATTAGAATATGGCGCTGGATACAAAGAAATTGTAAATTTTAAAGAATGTATTGGGGAGTATTATGACTTGAACACGCGAGTATTTTCTCAAACTACTCGTGGTAAAATTCACTATGACAAGAATGGAGGCGCACATATTGTGCCTGCACCACCACACTTTACTGAGTAATTATGATGACGCCTCAAGAAATTAAAAAAGAAAATAGACTTTCACTCTCAGCGATGCATGCACTGCTTGGCATTATTACTCCGAATATTCGAGCTATAAACCTTGATTGGAAAGGCTCTACAATTACCATTAATTTTATTTTTTGCGGAGAGATATTGTCAGAAGATCTAGAAAATGCAGAATTGTGTAGAAACAGAGTACAAGAAGATTTTCCAGCTGATATTGTGACCGTGCACTGTTTGCGTATTGACTACCCTCAAGACTTGCCTAAGGCGGATATGTATGCATATTTAAAAAAACGTCCACGCTAAGAAAAAAATGAAATATAACGACGAAAAAAGAAAAACATATATCCTTCTGAGTTTACAATTTGCATTATTAGGAGAGATTAGCCCTAATGTCAGGGCTATATTTGTTGACTGGAACAGCTCAACTATAACTTTATATTTCATTTTCGATGGTGAATTATCTGAGGAAGATAAAGAAAATGCAAGCTGCATCGAAACTGAATTTTCTTGTTGTTTACCAATAGAAGAAGAACAAATCCGATATACCACAAACTGTATCCGTATCGATGCACCAAAACCTATCCCACAATTTGGCCGAGAATGTGTCTATAAAAGAAAAGAGCAATATGAGCGCTGATTCTTAGAGGATGCTCTCAATTGCTCATTATCTAGGAGGTGTTCTTTATTCCCACAATTTTGGGTCATATGGGAGAGGCCGATCCTCACTATCCATAGCGTCATGAATGAACATCTCTAAAGGCTTGCCTAAGATAAATTCCCCTTCCGGCTTTTTTTCAATGACGTTTGCTGCTTTCAAAACCTCTATGACACCCTCTTTTACAGGTTGACTCGGCGCTATAATCCCCTTAATAAATTCGGGAGCAATATAATGCTTTACCATCACCTCATTGAAAATATTTTGAGGCCCGAGAGTCTCTGCGAATTCAACAAGACTCTCACGCTGTTGATATTCCTCATAATTGATGCTTGCGGGATTTCTCTGCCCATAGGTATCTGTTTTATAAGCATACCCTCCCCGATTCAGGACCCTCAGATCAAAGAGGAGCTGCACCTGAGGATATTTCGTCATATCTCCACCGTTCACCATTCGTGTAAATACTCGACCTCCAGCTCCATTTTTCATATCAGTAGAAGAAGATATCCCTTGTACGAAAATTCCTGCCTGCAAACGGTCGTGGGTCGAGAGAACACCTGTTCTCAGTAAGTCTGGCAGGAGATTCAATCCTTGGTATGTATCACCCCTCGTCACCGTCGCCACTAAACCAAATGCCTTTTTTTGACGAAGTTGCTGATCAAAATCAGTAATAGCCCACGTTGTCTTCCCGGGATAAATTTCTGTTTGCTGGACAAGTTCTGGAGAATCGATAAGATACTTCTGAAAAATCTCCTTTATCTGCGCAGCTTCTTTTTCACAGAGCAGTTGCAAATCTCTCGGCGCTTTAGTGTAGAAGTCTCTGCTACTTTCTAACCTAGTTGCTTCTCTGGGGCAATAGATGCGAAATATTTTGGCTATCTTCATTCGTTCACTATCATCAGGACTATGTTTGGTCATCACGGCTCCAAGTCCAATGCTGCAGAGCATGTGGCTCAACATTTCAAAGACCTTTTCTTGAGAAAAGCTCGCATCAAGTTCCACATCCACGTTGGGATACAGACATCCATTTTTAGGGTTGGAACCCACAGTCACCTTGCCAACACCGTGGAACTCAATAGTCAACGCCTCTATCTCATCCATGCTTACAGAGGTTTTGGCCTTATACACGGCACCCTCCTGCAGCTCCCTAAATATATAAGG
>CAYOTQ010000031.1:0-10146 GCA_964406915.1 uncultured bacterium | reverse complement strand
CGCGCTTGAAAGCAGAACTGATGAGAAAGGCCGCTTTTTTGGAGAACAGGCTGTTAAAGCAGGACTTGGAGGCTTGCTTCTGCTCCTTGAAAAGCTCTCTATTCTCCCATCTCCAGATACCTCTCAGATCAGCTTTTTTCTTCTTGGCAGCGCGGCGGGCTCCGTCGGCGCCTGGTCATTTTATGCCCTTCAAGACTGCATTGAAAGACGCTACTCAGTGGAAGATGATGGTTTTGTTAACGTAGTGCCATGGCAATCTGCCATGATGAAGCGCTTTGACCAACTCTCCTTTTTTCTTGCCTCTCCTCTGATGGGGTATCTATTTACAGTGAAATCCCCTTATACGGCGATTGGCTTTGGAGCTCTCTATGGCAGCCAAAAAATCACAGCTATGCGCCGCTTTGAACGCATCAACAACAACCCTTTCAAAGTGTCAGACATTAACTTCAAAGAGCCTGTTACTTGGGCTCAAACCGCCCTCGTCGTGTCTGGCATTGCCTGGAATATCGTAGGGATTGCAGATCCTACTGACTCTATTTGGGATAGAGTCAATGTCAGCACTATGGTGGTCTCCGCCCTCATCAGCTACGTCGCCACTCGAGCTTTGCTTCGCAAGTGGAATCCCCTACAAAATTCACCCCTGATGAATAGCCTCTACTTTTACCTTGTAGAATATCCAAGTGTGTTTCTTCCTTATCTCCTCATGCGCTTTAACAGCACCCTTGGAGATCATAAGCAGCCCAACTCCGTTAAAACAGCCATCGAGCTGATTACCACATGGGCGTCATACGGGGGGGCATTAGGAAATCTTATTGCCTATAATGGCGCAAGAAAAGAAGAAGACCCTGTACCTATTTCTCCCGCTCTTTTCATTTCATGCAGCGAAATCCTGGCAACAAGTAGCGGCGTTCTCATAAAGAGGTAAAGACTATGGCCCAAACCTGCTCCCTTTGGAAAGCTGGTACTTTAGTTAGCAGCGAACATCTAGAGTCTCTTTCTTTAGAGACTTTTTCTAAAGAGACAGCAAAACGTGTCTGCATTGCCTTGGGAACAACGCTGCCTCTGCAGCTGCAGGTGATCACTTCAAATCCCCAAAGACAAACATGCCTCTCACAAATTGCGAAGCAATTTAACACCCTGTATGAGCAATTAACTTCTGGAAAGATGCCAGTGCCTGAAACTATGAGTTATTTTACTTCTACAAGCACTGTTGCAGTGCGGGATCTTACCATCAAGCAGGCAATAGGCGCGCAACCTCTGCCCTGGATCAAGGCAGCTCTCCTGTCGGTATTACAAGCAATACCCAAAATTAGACAGCAGCTCAAAGACGCTCACGACAGTTGTGTACAAAGGCTATTTTACCTTCTTGAAACGGCTGAAGAGATACAAATAGAGAAAAAAGAACTTGCTCCCCTTAAGTCATTTATAGCCTCCCACATCTGCCTTTACGAATGCAATCAGAAGAACATAGCATCCCTGACTTGGGATCAAGCCCTTCAAAAATGGACGGTACAACATAAAATTGATGGCACATCAGTTTCTCAACGCGTACAACAGATCCAGAAGCATCTCTGCGAGATTTCATGCCTCAAGACCGATCACACTGGCAAGGTCCGATTTGATGAGTACAGCAATTCGCAGGACACTCCATATGTCTCTTTTCGCGACTTTCTCGTCTCTGAGTCTGTTACCTATATTTGTTCTCTATTTGATATCCCTCAAAGTCCTTCTTATACAAGCCTCCTGAGCGATGTCTTCAAGAAACATGAAAGCGCTCGCAGCCTGGTACTGCTATATTGCAATACGCTTACGGAAATAGCCTGGAAGAATACTTCCATTACCTCTTTTGCAGAGCATGCTCAAGATCCTTCCAACTCACTGCGCAAGCTTCTGGTACAAGAATTCTTTTCTCTTCTTGAGACACAATTCCCATGCGAGCAATTTCAGGACCCTCTAAAAACCACACTCCAGAAGAGACCGGACGACATCGCTTCTTTTTATCAAGCCAACTATAGCCACATTTCTTTCTCGACAGCCCAAGATCAAGCCCAGCGACTGCAAAGCTTTATTACCAATTTTTATCTCTTAGAAAAATTTTGCATCTGCACCTTGTTCCTCCGTATGGCGGATTATACACCCCAAGATCATGCTCGACTACCTATCAACTGGCCTCTTTTTGCTATTTTTTGGGAAAGCACAAGCGCAACCCTAACCACATGGATGCGAACAGCTCACAAAACTACCTCTAAGCTATTTAATGGCATCCATATTCTTGTAGAGATTGAACGCGAATACCACTTTGAAATCCCCGTACAAGACAAATTACTTCTTGCCATACGCTATCTCAACAACTCCCACAAAAATTTTGCAGCCTTGTATAAGACTCACACAGAACTTTCCTCGCGCTTCTCTGTGCCTGCCTCGCCCCTGCAACGCCTCTCTTTCCTTGTTGATCATGCTCATCGTCTCGACCCTCCATTCCTTCATAAAGAGATCACCTCACAGACAACACGGCTTACTGCTACAGAAGAGGAGTATTTCACAGCGGCACAAAACAACCTGTCCGTACAATTTTTTGGTGTTATGCTTCAATTAGCACCAACAAATAACTACCTAAATCTTACTCCAACAGCAGACGATTTTATCACCCTTTGCATCAACGGCCCAAACCCCAGTATCTCTTTAAAGAATTTCACCTCCCATACGCAAGTCTCAAAACAGATAACAGCTGTGGGGATAAGGTACAACTTCTCTGCCGTACAAAGGCTGCTGCTTTTTGTGCAGTGTATCTACCATAGAATTAAAGAGACAGAACCTCCAGAGTCCGGTGTGTTTAGGGAGCAAAGAACGCACTCTTTTGCCGATCATATTGCAACACTCATGGCTCTTGAAGACTATCTTCGCCTCTCTTTGCCGCCAGAGGTTGTCTTTTCATGGCTGATCTATCAAGAACTGTCCCCAACAGGGATCAACGATTTGATCTCTGAATGTAAAAAAATACGAGGCCAAGACACCTTTGATGTGCAGATGATAGAAACACTTCACAGCGCTATTGACGAGCAATTTGGCTCTCAACAAACGCTTAAAGTATTTCCTCAGGTAGATCTTGGATACAAAGAGGCCCTAAAAGTATTGTGTCTGCGCTCTCTTTACAACTTAGAGATCGCCCAATTTGCAAAAAGCACTCCTCGTTATATACCTGAGTTTTTCTTTCCCAAAACTTTGCCATGTCCAGACTACGCCCTTACTTCGAGCTTTTCTTCCGCAGCTCCTCAAGGAAAATACCCTCATTACCATCCTGCATTTTTTGGCACATGGACAAGCACTCAAGACGTTTTTTCCTACTCTCTATGGATCACAAAAACAGCCAAGCATCTAGAAACATGCAGCGCCTCTTTTACACTGCCTATTTCAAAAAAACGGCTGCAGCAGCTGAGCATCGAGCACCCTCCCCTCTACGCATTTCTAGCAGATATCCTCTCGCTCTTCGTCTCAGAAATGAGCCGCCTGACAAAATATAGTCATAATTCCTTGGTGCCACAACAAGATGACCAAGGCGGCTATCAAGCCTGCTATCAAGCCATCAACAACCTGCTATTCTCTCCAAAAATCGCAAATGACAAAATGCTGCGGATGGCTATTCAAGAATACCCTCAACTCTGTAAGGATGAGCTAGCAGCGATCTTTGCCTTTGCCTATCAGCTCCACCATTTTGTCAGGACTAGCTTTATACAATTTTCATCACCACTGCCAACAATGGGCATTCCCGGCTCATTTCTGGAGCTAGCTTCCAAGGGCAATATTTATGACCACGGCCACTGCCTGTCATTACTGCCTCCCGCCACACAGCAAGATTTTAGCGCTAGCGTTGACTGTTTCACCCTCTCCAAAAAGCCTTTTCCTGTCTCTATAGCACCTGGCAAGTACTCTACAGCCTCCAAATTTTATGAAATGACAGGCGCTATAAGTAAAAATATCATCTATGACATCTCCAATACCAGCGACTTGCTGTCTGTTGCTATTTCAATAGAAAACAGTCCTATATCTCTGCAGATGCACTATCCCCTCAACCAATCTTATCTCAATCTCGAGGAGCTCATTACCTGGCAGACACTGCTTATAAAAAGCGCCTATTACCAATCTGAATTCAATATAACCCCGGTCATTACCGGTCTCCAAAAGCTGCAAATAACATGATTTTCCTAACAAAAGGAGTCTCTCATGAATGTCAATGTAGCACTCGATATCGATGGCCTGCTTGTATTAATGCCTCGTGGCTTGCAGCAAGCAGCATTTTTTAAAAAAAAGACAGCTATCTTTAAGATAGACAACGACGTCTATTGCCTCTTGCCCGGAGTGTCTGAGCTATTGCAACTTTTACATAAGACTTCTAATGTCTCTTTTTCATTTTTTAGTGCCGGAATCGATTCCAGAAATCAGCTATTTGTACGAGCGCTTCTCAAATTTGTGTTTCCAGACACTCACGAAGAGATCTTGTCAAAGATCAAAATACTCTCAAGACAGCACCTAAAACCCAATCCAGCAGACACTACTGCCTACTACGAAGCACATGGATTGCCTGTTGCCGATACCCCAAAAAAAGATCTTCAAGTCCTGCTAGGTCCCGATGACTCTCTGGAAAATACAGTCTTGTTGGATGATAACCCCCAAAATATCGCTCATGGGCAGGCTCCCAATTTTCTCTATGTACCGGAGACAACGCCACACGCCTTTGACACTGCCCTTGCCAAGGCTGCTCTATACTTTTTAGATGGGCTTAAATCACTACCCTGTTTCATGACCACCCACAATCAACAAGAATGCTCACAACTATCTGTCAACCGATCTATTTTAGTGGCAAAACGAGAGGATGCATTTGAGCTGCATTTCCGTCACTTGCCGACAGGCATGCGCAGGCAGGTAGCTCTAAAAGAAAGCCAGAGGCCTCAATTGTTTGCCCATTTAGCGGCATTCTATCAATCAAAACACGCAGATCTGTCGCAAAAGAACAAAAAAACCTGCCACATTGACAATAAAGAGTTGCAAAACAATCTCCTTACCTATGTAGACGGTCAAGAAGGAAAAAATCTAAAATGTTGCAGGCGCATCAACCGTATATTCTATGCGACGGGACTCCTCTTTTATGCCATGCAGCAGGCAGAAAAGACCCGCCGCCCGCTATCCGCCTGTCTCTTTGAGTGTCAATTCCAAGCGCAACCGTCCACTCAAAATATGTCTCAAGATTCGATCCGCTATGCTTATTTCTCAAGGTATCTTACAAAAATGGATGAATTTTACTGGATCGGCCTGGATAAGCTGCGGGCTATTAATCCTTCTCTCAATTTGATAGCCCCTCGTGAATATAAGCGGCACATGGACAGGCCTCTTTCAAAAGAATCAGAGCAGGCCCTAAAAGAAGAGCTTCATTGGGAAACGTCTGCAGAAGCGCCAAAGAGCGATATGAATTGCGGCACATAGCTCTAAAACAGCCTATGGACAATGGGGATGCGCCTGCCGCATGAAAATGCCTTTTCGGAGATTCTGAGAGAAAATGGCATCTGGCGTCTCTTGTATTCGTTGGCATGAATTTTTTTGATGATCTCCTCCACGAGGAGGATATCAAACCCATGCCGCCGGGCGATCTCCTGAGCTGGCAATTGCTGCACAATATATTCCTCCACAATGACATCGAGTATGGGATATTCCGGCAGTGAATCACTATCCTTTTGATTTGGCCTGAGCTCTGCTGTAGGGGCTTTGACAAGCACTGATGGAGGAATAGTTTCCTTTTGCTTGTTGATCCACTCTGCCAGTTGATAGACTTGCCTTTTCAACAGATCGCCAATGACACCAACCGCGCCGCAGCCATCCCCATAAAGAGTTGTATAGCCAACTGCAAGCTCACTCTTATTGCCAGTGTTGAGCAATAAGGAACCTTGCGCATTACAGATTGCCATCAAAAGCATCCCGCGAATACGCGACTGTACATTTTCTTCCATCATTTGCCCAGACCTGCCTTTTTCTAGAGGTTCCAGGACCTGAAGAGCTGCCTGAAAAGGCCCTTCGATGCTTATCTCCTGAAATTCGATGCCTAGGCGCTCTGCTAACGCAAGAGCATCTTGCCGGCTCGCATCTGAGGTATAGCGTGAAGGAAGCAGGACACCAAGCAGCTGCTCTTTTCCAAGAGCCTCCGCCGCAAGGCAGGCGACTACAGAGGAATCAATTCCACCTGAAAGACCGATGACAGCTTTGCAAAAGCCCTGTTTTGCAAAATAGTCCTTAATCCCAAGGCAGAGCGCCTCATAGAGCTCTTGTGCCGGATCAGAGAGGACCTCTTTTACGCAGTGTGGCGTTTGTAGGGTAAACGAACGACACTCCTCTTTGAAACTTACCGCCTGAAACAACAGCCGCTGCTCAGCTACACAAAGACTTGCGCCATCAAAAATCAAACCATCTTGCGCCCCTACTTGATTGACAAGCAAAAAGGGGCACCCAAGACGCGCAGCCACATGGTGGGCCAACTTTTTTCGCACCTGGGTTTTTCCAAGAGAGTAGGGAGAGGCAGAAATATTGACACACAGATCAAGGTCTTTTTCCTCAAAAAACGAAAGAGGATCGCTCTGATATCGCTCTTGATGAAACCGATCGGCACATACCCAGATATCTTCACATATGCAAATCGCGACTTTTTTGCCTGCAAGCTGCCAGATACGCTGACTTTTGGCAGGCTCAAAATAGCGCCTTTCATCAAAGACATCGTATGTTGGTAAAAGAAGCTTGTCTTGAAAGCCTAAAAGCTCTTTATTTGCGATGACAGCGGCACTATTGTAAAGAAATGATCCCTCTTCTGTCTCTTGGCGCCTTGCAAGGCCAATGATCGCACAGAGGCCTTCTGTTTCTTCTATCAGCGACTCAAGCGCCCGAAAAGTATCTTCTAAAAAGCCTGGTTCCTGAAGAAGGTCATCCGGCATATATCCACAGATAGCCATCTCTGGAAAGACAATGAGATCGCATCCCTCTCTTTTGGCTTGGAGAATAGCCGTCCTGATAGCTGAGCAGTTCTTTTCAAAGGCACCAATAGTGGGATTGAGCTGAGCAACAAAGATTTGCATATTGACAGAGACCTATTCTTTAGAGGATACTATTTGTTTTTCAAAAATAAGGATAAGGAATTCGCATCAGTATGAAAAAAGGTCAATTGCAGATTCATAGCCAAAATATTTTACCAATCATAAAAAAATGGCTCTATTCGGAAAAAGACATTTTTCTGCGAGAACTTGTCTCCAACGCATGCGATGCGTGCCTCAAACTCTCCATTTTGCAAGATAAAGAAGAGTGCCGCCCTCTCTTGCCTGCCCGCATAGATATCAAAATTGATAAAGACGCAAGCACGCTGACTATTTCCGATACAGGAATCGGCATGCTGCCGGAAGAGACAGAAAAATATCTAGCCCAAATAGCCTTTTCTGGCGCTGAAGAGTTTGTCAAAGCCTATCAGACCAACGATGCCTTTATTGGCCATTTTGGCTTAGGATTTTACTCTGCCTATATGGTGGCAGACAGCGTCACTGTGCATACCCTTTCGTACAAAAAAGGCTCTCAAGCTGCCCTCTGGAGTTGCGATGGCTCATCAGAGTATGACCTCAAAGAGGGATCTCGCAGCAGTGTCGGCACTGACGTGATTTTATCTATCAACCAGGAAAATAGTGAATTTTTGCAAGAGCAGAAAATCCTGGAAGTCCTCAAACGCTTTTGCCTCTTTTTCCCCTATCCTATCTACCTCAATGATGTCCTGGTCAATCACAAAGACCCTCTCTGGATCAAAACTCCGTCAGAATGCACACATCAGGAGTACATCGACTTTTACAAGCTCCTTTACCCGATGGATGAAGAGCCTCTCTTCTGGATCCATCTCAATGTCGACTACCCATTCCATGTAAAAGGCATCTTGTACTTCCCGCGTCTGAAAAAAGAGATGGACTTTAGCAAAAATCATGTCAGGCTCTTTTGCAACCGTGTGTTTGTCAGCGATGACTGCAAAGACCTGCTGCCTGAATATCTGCGTCTGCTTAAGGGAGCCATCGACAGTCCCGACATCCCTCTAAACGTCTCTAGAAGCTATCTACAGGTAGACAAGACTGTTCGCGCCCTTGCAAGCCACATCTCTAAAAAAGTAGTCGACACTCTCAGCACTCTCTACAAAACAGATTCCGCCAGATTCTACTCTATTTGGGAAGATTGCGAACTTGTCGTCAAACTAGGATTGCTCCATGATGACAAATTTGCTGCAAAAGCAAGAGAATTTCTGGTGTGGAAAACAACAAAGAACTCATGGACAACAGCTCGCGATGCACAAGAGTCGAGTAAAGACAAGACCACAATCTTTTACATCAATGAGGAGCAGCGCGCCTCGCACCTGCTCGATTTATATGAAAAACAAGGAATTCAAGTTCTTATTGCCAAACAGCCTCTTGATTCTGCGGTGATGGCCCATCTAGAAAAAGAGACCTCCGGCCTTCGCTTCAAGCGCATTGACGCAGCTGCAGAAGAAGGAATTGTCGATACCTCCAAGGAAAAGACTATTCTTGATGCCGATGGCCGCACAGAAAGCATAAAAATTGCCGATTTTGTAAAAACCAATCTTACAGCTACTGAAGTGACAGTAGAAGCAAAAAGCTTGGCTTCTTCTGATATCAGTGGATTTATTGCTATACCAGAAGAGGAAAGGCGCCTGAGAGACTATCTAGCACGCATGTCTCCAGATTCCCTGCCTTCATCGATTTCAAGAAAGACTTTTATCGTTAACACCAACAGTCCATTAGTCATGCGCTTGTATCAACTCCGAACAAGCCAGCCAGAGCTAGCAAAGCTCATGGTTGAGCAATTGTATGCCCTGGCGCTTCTTGGGCAACAGGAGATGGATGCGGAGATGCTGAAGACCTTCGTGTCTAAAAATCATGCTCTCTTTGAGCGCATGACAGAAAGTTTAGCTCGTGTAGAAATGAATACACATAGTATGTAACTGCTAAAGTGGCACTTTCTTAAAGGTACTGTATATGCACAGCTTTCGACATAGGTCTCTAAATAGTTTTCTATTTGGGCTCATTTTTTCTTTTCTCTTCATCTCCGGCTGGAGCGATGAGAAGCTGCCTATCTATCTGACGTGGCAACGTGATCCTACGTCCACGATCACTATTCAGTGGCTGAGCAGCCATGAGAAGACTCTCAGCGAGGTAGAATACAAGAAGGTTGTGCAAGAGTCCTCCCAAAACGAATGGAAAACTGCTAGCGGCAGCTGCCAGAAGCTACCTATGGATGTTGCCTATAGCATCCACTGCACAGAGATAAACAGCCTTGAGCCAAACAGCCTCTATCAATTTAAAATCAAAGGCGAAAATACTGAATATCGCTTTCGCACCATGCCGACGACACTGTCAGCAGAAGCTCCAGTTCGATTTATAGCAGGAGGCGACGCCTTCCCGGATGATATACAGCCATTTGAAGAGATGGCCAAGCAGGCAGCTAAGCTCGACCCCCGTTTTGTGGTGTTAGGAGGTGATCTGGCATATAGTGTGTCAGAAAAAAGACACCGCACAGAAAACTTCGATCGATGGCTGCGCTTTTTGACATCGTGGAGCGCTACTATGAAAGATAGCCAAGGGTGCTTAATTCCTCTCATTGTCGCTATAGGCAATCATGAAGTGCTTGGTTACTATGATCAAACACCAGAGCAGGCAAAGTTTTTCTACTCCCTTTTTGCGATGCCGGGACCGCAAGGCTACAATGTCCTTCGCTGTGGTTCCTATTTGAGCCTAATTCTCCTTGATTCCGGCCATACCCATCCAATTGGCGGCGCTCAAAAAGAGTGGCTCAAGACTGAGCTGAGTAAGCAGTATGCCACGACACACCGCTTTGCGATCTATCACGTGCCGGCATTTCCCTCTGTCCGCTATTTTCGCCAGCGTGAAAGCAGTGCGATCAGACGCCATTGGGTGCCCCTTTTTGAAAAATATGGCGTCCATGCTGTCTTTGAGAATCACGACCATGCCTATAAACGTACCTATCCGTTGATAGATGAGCATAAGGACCCCTCAGGTGTTGTCTATTTCGGCGATGGTTCGTGGGGAGTGGTGCCGCGTATTCCCA
>CAYOTQ010000030.1:0-10240 GCA_964406915.1 uncultured bacterium | reverse complement strand
GATTTTTTCCACCACATTTCCCATATCATGCGGCGCTACAAACTGCCCCTTTTTCACATGAATAGGCTTTTGTGTATGAGCACAGGCCACAAGCAAATCTGTCTGGCGGCATAAAAAAGCCGGAATTTGCAATACATCGCATACTTCTTTTGCAGCAGGCACTTCTTCAACAGTGTGGATATCACTGATAACAGGAACGCCAAGCTCCTTCTTGACCTTTTCTAAAATACGCAATCCCTCTTGCAGGCCAGGCCCACGAAAAGAGTGAAGGGAGGTTCTATTTGCTTTGTCATAGCTTGCTTTGAATATAAAATTTACTCCTAGCGGCCGCAGCAGCTTGACGAGCTGCTCAGCACACAAGAGCGTGTGTGCTTCTGACTCAATCACACAGGGCCCTGAAATAATGGTCAGCGGCTGGCCTTTCCCAACAAGAAAATCTTTAATTTTTACGAGATGCATCTGGATACCACTCCTCTTCTACTACTATGACTGTATCGTTTCGACTCTTCTCAAGTGTTTCTATGGTCTCTTGCAACTGCGAAATATTGGCCTGCAAATCTCTTAGCGGCACAAGAACAAAGAGCCTCTCAAACAGACGCGGATGAGGCACTTCAAGCTCTCTTTCGTGAATTTGCTCCCCTTCATATAGCAAAAGGTCAATGTCAATCAGACGAGGAGCATGCTTTGTCGATCGCACACGTCCAAGCATTGTCTCTATTGCTTGCAGGCGAGCAAATAAAAGGCGTACAGGCAAATCACATAGAAATCCACAGACACAGTTCAGATAGTCCGGCACAGGCTGCTCTATGTCAGTGACAGGACTTGTTCGATAGAGTTTTGAGACACGAAAATCAGTAATGTGAGGCAAGCTCGCTATCTGATCTAATGCAGCAATAAATGCTGACCTTACATCACCACTATTTCCACCCAATCCCACAAATACTTGTTTCATAAGGAGATAATTTTACCTGATCCAACCATTGTCAACAACTGATGAATCATGTATTCTTATGGCGCCGATTTTGGACTGATAGCTCAGTGGATAGAGCACCCGCCTTCTAAGCGGGTGGTCGTAGGTTCGAGTCCTACTCAGTCCGTATTTCTCAAATCCATATTTCTCAAATGATAGGGTCTTATGTTAGGCTCGTACGATGTCTCTTTTCAGCCATTTGCAAACAAAGAGACACTCTTTTCTCAATTTTCGACCTCTCATTTCCGCTCACTTTCCGCGAGAAAAAAATTCCACAAAGTCAACAAGACCTTACTGACCTGCATTCAAGAAGCAAAAGAGCCCTGTTTTTTACTGCCAGCGTGTCTTGATTTCATTGCCCATGTCAATATGGCCAAGATCCTCGCAGAGCCCTATCATATGCTCTCATTTGAGTTTTGGCTCAATCATTTCAGCCTGATCAAAGAAGAAGAAAACTATCGCGTACGTGCAAAAATTGTTGGCAAAGCCATTCCCAGAGAGGAGTATCAACGCTTCTTTCCCATCGGCATGTCCAAACAATTTGCTGGCACCCATTTTGTCGCCGCCCACCTTTCTCCAGACATTGACACAACGATTGCGTCATTTATCGGATGGATTGACGCTTTTGGGGCAAGGGTTACAAGCGGCCTGCATCAGTGGAGCTTACCAGGGACATTGCAAGACTCTCATGTCACCAACCTCTTTCAGACGCTCTTTAGCCCCTCAGTATTTTCTCTCTTAGTCCGGCAAACACCCATGCTGACGCTGACAGCACTTGATCTCATGTCAAAAAAAGAGATTTTAAAGCTGCCTGCCGCCACCAATAGTCGCCACATAGACCCCACACATACAGCTGGAAAACCTATCATTGTTGTCGACGCTAATGGGCGCTTTAAAGGGGATTGGAGAGCAGGTGATGCAGAGGCAGTACGTCAGGTGGTTATGTTCTTTACCAGCCTCCTGCGTTGGTTTGAAAATAGTGTCCATGCAAGGCTGATTTCCGTGCTTGCCAAAGAAGTTGTTGTCCGCAATGATGTCCAGCAGGCTCTTGATTCTCTTTTCGACATCACCCTCAAAATGAGCGAACCTCTCAAGGAGCTATCTGACAAACAGAAGAAATATCAAAATGAGTTTCTCAAAAAGGTCATTGGACTGCCGAAAGGGGTGCTCGCAACTTTTGCAGAGTTAATTGTCGCACTGGATAAAGTTACGAGCGATCTATTTTCTTCTTTTCGCACAGAATGCTCTGCATTTGATGCTGGCACCCTGTTTGCTGAGCAAGAGATTTTGAGCGAAAATCGCCCGCAAATTTTTGCACGAGTGGAAAAGATCTTTCAATCACTAGACCGGGCCATTCAGGCAGCACGCAGCCATGTCGATACTCTAGAAGTACTTTTAGATATTCGAGAGAAAATACTGGGACTTCCAAATTACTTTGTTACCTTGAGTAGCGATGTGGAAGAAATCCGCAACAAAATGGAGCATTTTGATCATCTTACCGTTGTTGTGCCGGAAGAAGATAGCTCCTGGGTACCTATTGGAGCTATATTTGCAAGTGACCTCAAACGTCAGACGCTAGGGACAGTATCCCTTCGTGATTTTTCTAATGAAGAAGAGGTGAAGATGGCCTCCTATTTGGAAGTCATCAGCATTGTTGATCATCACAAGACCTCTATACAAACATCTACTGTTCCCACACTGGTCATTGGCGATGCACAGTCTTCAAACACACTTGTCGCAGAACTTCAGCTAGAAATCAATGAACGCTACAGCCTGATGGGAATCCCTGAGCAAACAATACAAGAAGCGCTTGGCTCTACAAGCGTGCAAGATGAGGCTAAATACATACGCCTCCTCCAGCTTAAAATCAACGCACAGAAACAAACAAACTATTTTATACATCCCCAAAGGGAATTTGCAGAGTATCTTTGCTTTCTCAATGCTATCTTAGATGACACAGACCTCCTCACAAAAGTCTCCGCACGCGATGTAGAATGTGTCTGTCGCCTTCTCAATAGAATGAAATCTATTGCAACAGGCAACGATACTGAAATAGTGACCCTTCTCGATATTCCAAAAGATGCTCTCTTTGCTCAAAAGGCCGCCAGTCGCATCCTCAGAAATGACGATATGTATTCGATCTACAAGCAAATTTATGCCTTTAAAGAGAAGGAAGTGGAAACCAACTTGGCAGCTTGCGTTGGCAGTCAGCCATCATCTATTTTCGCCGATACAAAAGAACAAAACGGCTGCTGCCGTGTTGGGCAAACAAAGATGTTTTGCACCAACTATCCCTTTTTCAAGCGTCATGTCGCTACGCTACGCGCCATTTGGTTTAAACAAGCGCACGCCGTCTATGAGACTACCCCACAAATTGATTTGCATATGCAAATGATCAGCACCATTGCAGGGGCAGATGAGGTATATCACGGCCAATCCGAAAAGTGGAAACACCAGGATGAAATCTGGCTTTGGGCGCCCCCATCACCACAGGCGATGGGACGACTCGTCAACTTTCTCAATAACTTCCAGACATCATCTGCTGTGCAGCAAAACAGTATGGAAGTAGAATTTTTGGGGCCTAATGCCCCGCAACTCGATCTGCTATTTGCACAGAATTTTTCAAAAGCGAGCCGCAAAATTGCACCCGATTTCGAGAAAGGATTGCCTCTGGCAGCCCTCCGCTTTCCGGCTGGGTTGATCAATTCACGTAAAGCGATGATCACCCCCTACTTACCTCGATTTATTGCGTAAGGACTAACTCGCTACAGGCGAGCCATCTTCTTCAATAATTTCCAGGTTCACACGAATGCCATTGCGACTTGCAACAGACATTAGCAATGTACGTATTGCGTTAATCGTTTTGCCTTTCTTGCCAATAATCTTGCCTATATCGCTTTTCTCAACAGCTAATTCAATAATCAACGTTTGTGTACCACCGATCTCATTAATCCGTACCTTGTCTGGATTGTCGACGAGATTTTTCACAATATACGCCACGAATTCTTTCATATTTCGACCTCATGAATGTGCGATCACAGAAGGAGAACAGCCACTCTGTCTCAGTAAAACCCCTCTCTACAAAAGAAAAGGTTCATATTTGCTCATCTTACAGCAGAGAGTGCTATTTCGCTATATCTTTTTTTTCGATAATTAAAGTAACAGGACCATCCCCTACCATATGTACCTCCATTTTGTCTCCAAAAGAGCCTGTCGGGATAGGTCTTCCAAGAATTTCTTGAAGCTGACAAATAAAAGTATGATAGAGAGGTTTAGCAACACGAGCATCTGCTGCTTGCATAAAGTCTGGTCGCCTGCTTGTTTGACAATCGCCATACAATGTAAATTGACTGACAACCAAAACTTGTAAATTGAGATCTTTGACACTAAAGCCCATCTTTCCTCGCTCATCAGGAAAGATACGAAGACTTGCGATCTTTTCAGCAAGCCATTTGCCATCAGCCTCTGTATCCGCCTTTGCGATCCCAAGCAATACTAAGAGGCCCATGTCGATCTGTCCAACGATAGCGTCAGCTACAACGACATGGGCACTCTTGACTCTTTGCACGACTGCTTTCATCTATTACATGACAAATTTTGCAAGTACAGCAAGCAGTAGCAAAGCCACAATATTGGCAATCTTGATCATTGGGTTGATCGCAGGCCCTGCGGTATCTTTATAAGGATCGCCCACAGTGTCACCTGTGACGGCTGCCTTATGCGCCTCAGAGCCTTTGCCGCCATAATGACCCTCTTCAATATATTTCTTTGCATTATCCCAGGCACCGCCTCCTGATGTCATAGAAATAGCCACAAATAAGCCTGTGACAACCACACCAAGCAACATAGCCCCAACAGCGGTAAATGCTTCTGTCTGGCCGACAAAGGTGTCGATCAGAAAATAGGTGATGACAGGAATACCGATTGGCAATAGCGATGGCACGATCATTTCCTTGATAGCAGCCTTTGTCAAGATATCGACTGCTTGGCCATAATCTGGCTTTGCTGTCCCTTCGATAATTCCTTTAATATCGCGAAACTGCCTTCTTACCTCCATAACGACAGCACCTGCAGCCCTTCCAACAGCTGTCATGCTGTAGGCAGAAAAGAGGTATGGCATCAGACCGCCGATAAAGAGTCCGACTACTACATAAGCATCTTGAAGATAAAACTGGGCGTTATGGCCAGGGAAGTAGTGTTCAAGGTCTTCCAGGAAGGCAGAAAAGAGCACCAGAGCAGCAAATCCGGCAGATCCTATAGCATATCCCTTTGTAACAGCTTTTGTCGTGTTTCCAACTGCATCTAAAGCGTCTGTCACCTTGCGAACCTCGGCAGGCAGATGAGCCATCTCGGCAATGCCTCCGGCATTGTCAGTCACTGGACCATAGGCATCGAGCGCGACAATCATCCCTGCCAATGCCAGCATGCTTGTTGCAGCTGTTGCAAGACCAAAGAGGTTGGCGTTGAGATAGGCCACCAGAATACCACCGCAAATGGTGATGACTGGCAGTGCTGTAGACTCTAGAGAAATTGCCAAGCCTTGGATGATATTGGTTCCATGACCGGTTGTAGAGGCAAGCGCAATGCTTCTTACGGGACGATATCGCGTCAGTGTGTAGTACTCGGTAATCCAGATTAAAAGAGCCGTCACTACAAGTCCTGTCAGACAGCAAATGAAGAGCTGAAAGCCATTGAATGTCTGGCCATTGACCATATAGGTGGTCTCAAAACCAATCATCTCTTTTGTCAAAAACCAGAACGCAATCCCTGAGAGAATCGCCGTGGTAAAAAAGCCTTTGTACAGCGCGCCCATGATATTGCATTTTTTGCCGAGACGGACAAAAAAGGTGCCGACAATAGAAGTCAGAATACAAACCGCGCCTATTGCTAGCGGATAGAGCATCATTGTCTCAAGAACTGGACCAACAAAGAAAACGCCCGCAAGGAGCATAGTTCCTACAATGGTGACCACATATGTTTCAAAAAGGTCAGCAGCCATACCTGCGCAGTCGCCAACATTATCTCCGACGTTATCTGCAATCACAGCTGGATTTCGTGGATCATCTTCCGGAATGCCTGCTTCTACTTTTCCTACGAGATCAGCGCCTACATCAGCACCTTTCGTAAAAATACCACCGCCCAAACGAGCAAAAATTGAGATCAAGGAGGCTCCAAAGCCAAGACCGACAAGAGCTTCTAATTGAGCGTGAATAGCAAGAGCCTTGCTCTTTAAAAAATAGGTATATCCGGTGATGCCAAGAAGGCCAAGTCCAACAACCAACATGCCTGTAATGGCGCCTGATTTGAACGACACATTCAAGGCTGCTGCAAGCCCCTGACGAGCAGCTTGTGTAGTACGCACATTCGCACGTACAGACATATTCATCCCGATATAGCCAGCTGTGCCTGACAAGATGGCTCCAATCAAAAAGCCAACGCCTACATACATCCCTAGTAGATAGGTCAAACCGATACAAATGACAATACCTACCAGTGAAATCACCCGATACTGACGGTTGAGATAGGCACGAGCTCCCTCTTGGATGGCAGCTGCAATCTGCTGCATTTTTTCATTTCCGCTATCAAGAGATAAAATCGAGCGAATAGTATAAAACCCGTAAAACAGGGAAATCAGGCCACACGCAAATACGAGGTAATAAGCACCTACGTCCATGAAGAACTCTCCTTAAAGTAAATACAGAAAAAGCACGCCCGTGCTTCCATTCCACGCTTTCATTCCTGGAGGAGAATGGAGATATCCAAGCAGCTTGCGTGAAAATGTACAAAAAAGGAGAGTTTAAATCAAATGTTCACCGTTCATCCTGACATGATCATGATCTCATGCTTCAAACCCAACTGACCACCAATTTTCGGGGAGCGGCTTCTTAGAGCTGTACAGATACGAGTCTGACATAACTCATTGGCGTTAAACGAAGAATTGGTGGTCAGTTGGGTTTCAACTGAGAGACTGTCAAAGTCATTCGATATTGTCACTTCTAACAAATTTATGTAACAAAACGTTAGTTTCTATAAATTACATAGACTTGATCGCGTCGGAAATGATCTGCAAACAGCCTTCCAGTGTCTTTCCCTCAAATTTCGGCTCAAGCATCTTCCACAATTTCTCTGCTCTTTCCTGTTCATTTTTAGGATAGGCGTAGAGCGTCAGGTCTATGCCTTTGTGGGCAGCAGCCAGTCGTTGCACCAGATAGGACATGTAAACATTGTTGCCAAACACCCCGCTGCCAATTTTTCCTGAATGAATATGACATTTTTTGCCAGGTGCTGTCTTTTGCTGCACCAGTTCAAACCCAGCCATCACCGTATTAAACATATCTTGAGCAGCAGCAACAGAAAGCGGGTCATCACCCTTGTAGATTTGTGCAGCCGCAATGGCTAGCACATTCGCTTCTTGCGGCACATCCAAGGCAGTGGTCGTCGCAGGTTCAATATCTTTATAGCCATTTACCTTCAATACGCGATGCAGCCCTTTCATCAAATAGGGAGTGGGACTGCCTTGCAGCAGTCTATGATCTGTCGCTTTATTCTTTCCAACACGTGTGTAGATGGGATCAGCAGCATCTATATGGGCAGCAAAATCAGCCATTTCAACCACCATCACCTCTTCTTGAACAAATCCGTAATGCTTCCAGCCCCCACCCAAGCATTTATTCGCAAAATCGACGTATACATCCTCATATCCATCGCCGGATGGCACATAGGCATAAAAACCACTCACTATGTTGAATGCAAAAGGCTTTGCGGAAAAAGGCGTCTGAAAATAGGCAGGAGAGTGCTTGTGATCCAGTCTAAATCGTCTCTCTTCTTCTTTTTTCAGCTGGAATGTCTGGAGAGAAAAGGAGCATCCTTTGTCTTGAAATAGCTGCATGGCTTCTTTATAGAAGCCGGCTTTTTTCTGCAGCATTGCATCTCCGGATTCAAGTTGTTGAATCACAGTTTGCAATGCTCGAAATTCAGGCGGCACTACCTGCCACGAAGAGACATATTTCCAAGGAAAGAGCCTGCAGATGCTGTTGTAACTATCTACAGAGACAACGAGTTTTTTTTGTGTCAATGGCTGGATCGGCAGGTGCGAGCAGGCATTGATAACATTTGTAAAAGCAGCTGGACCAAAGCCTAATTTTGCAAGCAGCCATTCCCATACCGCAAGCTGCCTTAAGCAAAGGACGCGCGTTTGTCCTCGCCATTCAATGACAAGATGAGCAGATTGGTATTTTCTACCTATTTCAGACTCTGGATTTTCACGGCTTTGGTAGTACTGTTCAACTGCTGCTACATTTATTGGATCTTGAATACTCATGAAAATATCTCGTAGTATAATGTTTAAAATCTTGTGGCAAAGGGGCTTCTATGACCAAATTTTGCCCCGTAAGTGGATGTTGGAAACGAAGAGTTGAACAATGGAGCATCTGCCTATTGGCTCCAAATCGCTCATTGGCAGATTTTTGTCCATAGAGTGTATCTCCTAAGAGGGGATAGCCTATATGTTTTAGATGGACGCGAATTTGGTGGGTGCGCCCTGTGATCAAATCGACATCTAACAGGCTGAGCGCTTCACTCGATGCCAAAACAGTAAAATCTGTCCGTGCATGCTTGCCTGTTTCTGGAACCACAGCCATCAGTTTGCGCTGTGTGGGGTGGCGAGCAATCGGGGCATTAATAGAGC
This sequence comes from uncultured bacterium, assembly GCA_964406915.1. Lineage (GTDB taxonomy): Bacteria > Chlamydiota > Chlamydiia > Chlamydiales > FEN-1388 > CAYOTQ01. The sequence continues at coordinate 1,583 of CAYOTQ010000030.1, read as the reverse complement.
CGCCAATCGGCTTGCCAAGGCAAATTGCTGTGTAGGATTTTTTTATCTTTCTTGAAGAAAAGAGCTCTGTCAATGCCTGGTGCATTTCCACTGTTTTTGCTCCGAGAAGCACACCTGATGTCTCTTTATCTAGCCGATGTACAATGCCGGGACGAATGGCATCATGACGCGGCAGGCTTTTGCAATAAAAAATCAGAGCGTTGACAAAGGTTTTGGTCCAATTTCCAGCAGCAGGATGCACCACCATGCCTGACGGCTTATTGATGGCAAGAAAGTGGTCGTCTTCATAAAGAATATCAAGAGGAATATCTTCCGGTTCCAAAGAGAGCGCTTCAGTGAGGAGAAAATGGACCTCAATGGTGTCGCCTGCAACTAGCTTAGTTCGTTTTTTAACCCTCTCGCCGTTAACAGACACTGCTCCCTGTTCAATAAGCCACTGAAAATAGGTGCGGGAAAAACGAGGATACTGCTTGGCCAAAAAGGTATCGAGCCGCGTATCGGAACTTTCTGACAGCACATCGATGGCCAAAAAGTCCTGCTCCTCAAGCGACGACTGCTCAGATAGAGAGGAGGGAATGAAGGAGGGAGTCATTTATACCCTTTTATCCCCCGTTTCGGGATCGCTGTTCACGTAACGCATTAATGATACGCTGATTGGAGCGCTCTTGATCAGAGCGAAGCCTATTAGCAAATGCCATTAGAAACGCATTGTAGATCTCAGGATATTTGGTCCTCAGATCCCCAATATTTGCAAATGTCGCTTTTGCCTGGTCAATGGCAACAGCACCGCTCGGATTTGTACTAGTTGTCTGCAATGCATTAACAGAAGCAGCTACCGCTTCTTGAGAAGCAGCTGGCTGAACAATTTCTGCCATAATTTCCTTCACTTCGAGGAAAGGCTCTCCATTCCCTCTACTAATTAGTATATACTATTTCTCTTTAATTTTGGAGAGTTATTTAACGCCAGTTTCGGAAAACAGATCAATGAGATTTTTGAGCCAGTTTGTTCGAGATTTTCCACCTTCTTTCGAAGCTGATAGCCCGCGCCCTCTCAGCGAGAAAAAACGTGGGAAAGATCGACAAAATGACCGAAAAGCTCATTGATCTGTTTTCCGAAACTGGCGTTATTTAGCTGTTTGTAGGGAAATAGCTTCAACAGCCATTCCATATAATCCCTGAGAGATCGTCTCTACTTCTGTTCGCTCTATGTCATCTACCAACTTCTCAAACAACGATAAAATTTGCTTTTGCAATTCTCCTTCAGGGATGTCAATCTCACCAGAGACTAGCCTTCCCCATGTGATCACAGTATTGATCATCACCTGAATCAAGTCTTCATGTGCATCAAGCAGTCTCGGACCTACAATTTTGACAATTGGAAGCAAGGTGGGCAAAATCGCCTGTAAGAGGCTTTTGACCTCATCTGACAATCCGAGAGTGTCGATGATCTTTTTTGCTATATAGAGACTAAACGTTCCGAAGAGCCCCTGACTATCTGGAAGATTTGCAAGAATTTTTTTGATCCATGGAAGTACAGTTTCAATCTTGCCGCCATGTGCCTCCAAGATTTTTGCAAATTTTGG
>CAYOTQ010000029.1:8285-10398 GCA_964406915.1 uncultured bacterium | reverse complement strand
GGAATAGAGAGAAGCTCCCCCCCACAAAAAGCTGTGCTATATCTGGAAGCGTTCATTCCCGGATAGATCGCCACAACGGCCGCACAGGGCTTTGAAGCTTCCTGATTTGGTGGAAAAAGAACCGTCGTTTTTACAGCAGCCGGCGTGCCGTTGTACAAAACAGCCGCCGTTTCAAAGGTGATAGAAGCAGGTTTTTCTAAGGTGTTTTCTCGAGGATCCACCGTAGAGATTTTTGTAAACTGCGAGGAGGCAGCAGTCAGCCGGTAGATATTTGGAGCTGAGCGTAAATCCTCGTACACGCAAAATAGATCCCCTTTCTGATTGGAGACACATTCTGTTACCCGTCCCTTCATTTTCCAGCATACCTGAGCATCGAGTCCACACTCTACTAAGGAGATCTCATCCGAATAGGGAGACTTTACTGTCAGCATGACTGTTGCACCAGTCGGCTGCCAGAGCCTGCCGGCACAGCTTTTCACCCCTTCTACAATAGACCATGTGCTCCCAAGAGGACATACAATCTTCTGCGAGCCGTCCAGAGGAATTTTTATCGCCTCTGTCTTTCCTGGCTGCGAGGTGCTAATCAGAAGAGCCGTGGCATCATTTGTATAGCCGAGCAAAGTAGGCTCTCCAGTGAGATCTTCATATACCGTCCGCGTCTTATGTTCCCCTGAGGCCTCAATAGAAACTATATGTATTTTTTTACTACGCACATATGCAAGCTCGTCTTTTGTCGGATTCCAGGCAATGCTTGGCGGGGTATATATATCCTTTTCCAGTTTGTGTTCGAGTTGTACGAGGCAATCTGTCGCCTCTGCGTTTGCCAGCACCAGATCATAAAACCTGCTACAGGTATTTTCTGGAAGTGAAGTGTGGGGGGACAAGAGTGCAAGCCATCTGCCAGATGCCGACGAAAGACACTCTCCTGCCGAACAGGGGGCTTTTTCAGAAAGAACAGGACGACATACGCCATTCTGGATCGCCATAAGACCGCATATCGACTGCTTACATACAGCAGCGCTGTTGCCAATACTCGTTTCCTTTTTGTGATGAAAGAGCAGCACGTCTGCTTTTGAATCACTGATCTTTTCTTCTAACGGCTCTTTTTTATAGGCGTAGGGAGCATAGAGAGTCTTTCCATCTGGGCTCCACGAGATGCCGCACCCCCCAACAGGAGGCTTGCATGTAATGTCTGCTGCCTGAACGACCTGTTTTGTAGCAAGAGTATATATCCAAACCTGGGGTGTGCCTGCAGCATTTGAATAAAACGCAAATTTTTGTGCATCCGGCGCCCATACTGGCGCCCAACAATCACCTGCAGGCAGCTGGATATCAATCACTTCGCCAGAGTCCGCTTTGCAGCATACGATTGCACTTCCAACAGCTTCATTTGGCGTGCCATTTGCCGCATAGCCATAATAGAGACTCTTTTGAGCGGGTTTTTGCCGGACAGCATAGAGAAGCAGCTGGCCGTCAGGGCTGAGAGAAAATGTCTTGTCACTCCAGGTAAATTGCTTCAAATCGAAATCAATGTCTTGCGGCTCGCAGAAAAGAGGCGCTGTTATAGCAAAAATCGCTATTTGCAGGAGTATGAACAGGCGCATTTCTTCCTCTTAATCCATTTTTTGTCTTGGTATCACAAGTGAAGATTGAAGAAAAGATCCGACAAAATAAGAAAGTATTTAATACGACCTTCGCCTGACACACTCCATAAAGCATCATTTCCTATTTCTTCGCATATTGATGAGAGCAATCTTTTTCCTGCACATCTTTTCTCTGCCAGCCGCTCTCATCTGCCTGTGTAAAACTAACACGAAACAGTACAGAGTTATTCCAGATCGACTTCTTCAAATCAGCGGCGTCATACCCCACAGACTCTTGATTGGTCTGGCTCATGTTGGCCTCTTCAAGCAAAGCATCGCGAAATGAACAAAACTTAATGCGCGCACCTGTAAAATTGGCCTTTTTTAGCTGCGTCTTTTGAAAAGTACACTTTGTGATGATGGTATGGGAAAAATTGGCTCCCTGCAAATCGCACTCAGAAAAATCAATATTGGTAATGACTTTTGGAGCTTCAGCAGTCCCCGAAAAATCTGCTCCTTGAAAGTTTGAG
>CAYOTQ010000029.1:0-8275 GCA_964406915.1 uncultured bacterium | reverse complement strand
TATAAGGTTTGGCTCTTTTCTTAGCTTCAGCCAAAACGGTATCTAAACGCTCTAAATCTGATAAAGAGTCTGCAAATACAGGCGCTGCAACTCCCTGCACCAGACATACACAAAACATAGCTCTAGATATAATTTTTCTCACAAAAGCCTCATAGTTATGTTACAATACTAGCTTTATATAATAGACCAAGAAGCTCTAAATTATCACCTGCAATATCAAACAGGTTTTGACGTGCATCATTGCGAACAGTCATGTTTGGCATTTTATCTAAAATCAACTTCATCACGTTTATGTTTTTCTGTTTGAGTGATTTCATAAGAGGCGTGTTATAATTGTCATCACAAGGATCGAGAATACCGTGAAAGCGTGTCTATTAAAGGAATATCCACAATGACAAACAAACCACGCACAGTCAAAAAGCCTCATGAACGCAGAAAAGAAGTTGTATCAGCGGCTCGCGCGCTGTTTCTTAGTAAAGAGTATGCTCGCACCACAATGCAAGACGTTATTGACGCCCTTGGCATTGCCAAAGGCACTATCTATCACTACTTTACATCCAAAGAAGAGCTCATGGACGCTGTGGTTCAAGATATCACCACAGAATATATACAAAAACTAGAAGCCCATATGTGCACGCTACAAGGCAATGCCCTAGAGAAAATCCGCGCCTTGATTTTTGCAGGCAAACTATCGGATGAACACAAGCAGACGATTGAAAATCTCCATCGTCCTGGCAATGCGCTCCTTCATAGCCGTCTTTTGGCTGTCATCACTCTGAAGCTTGCCCCTCTTTATGCTCGTCTGTTTGAACAAGGATGTGCCGAAGGAGCCTTTCGATGCACACATCCAGTCGAAACTGCTGAATTTTTTCTAGCGGCTGCACAATTTCTCACAGATGTCGGCATCTACCCCTGGAGCGGGGAAGATCTTGCTCGAAGACAAAAAGCGCTTCCATTCTTACTAGAAGCGCTTCTTCATGCTCCTCAAGGCTACTTTGATTCTGTACTATAGCAGGGCGCATGCGTTCGTGCGGCATCAACACGATAAAGATAGTGATAGTAAATATTTTGCTTTTTTGGAATTGGATGGACCGCCAGCCGGTGAAAGCCTGATTTTGCATAGAGCGCTTGCGCTGGCACATTAAAGATACGTGTGTCGAGAGAAATATCTCGAAAGTCTGTCAGGTGCCGTTTGACTTGCTCAATAAGAGTATAGGCAAGACCTCGCCGGCGGTAGTCTTTGTGTGTGCCGATGTGATCCATATAGTAAAAACCAGGCTCTTGCTCTTTCAGAAGAACGCACACGCACACTACTTGATTATGAGGGACCGTGCGCACCTGAAAATAATAGCGCTGCTCTTTTTGAGTCGTCTGATAGGACAAAAAGTCGCGGCAGAACATATCTTCAATAAATTCATCATACGAACGAAAACGTGTCTCATCAATATTAAGTTCTTTTAGCGAAAATCCAACATGCAACTTCGGGAAAAGATAGGCCTTGTAGTACATTTGCAGGCCTTCAACCAATGTATCCACAGGAATACGATCGCCAGGCTCATACACCTCGTATATATACTCATCTTGCGTCAGCAAGGTTTTATAGCCAAAGCAGGTCGAAGAGAGAAAAATAAATAAAATGAAGAGATATCTACCCATATATAGCACGAATCAGTTTGCGGTTTTTATGGAAGTTTTTTGTTTGAAGCAAAGAGATCTTTCTCAAAATCTCATCGTTGCTATCTTGAAAAGGGTCAATCAACTCAAGATCAGGTGGCGCTTCATAAAGGCCCCACGTTGATCCTTGATCTTGCCTAAGGGCTACTTTATAGGTCCATATTGACCAAGAGATGCCTTTTTCTTGTGCCATCTTGATATACTGACGGACAGTAGAGGCATCTCCAAGTGGCTCTACATTAAACTCTCCAAGAAAATATGGCACTTCCTTAGAAAATACTTGCTTCTCTACAAGTTGCATTCTCCCCTTGAATTTCTCCAGCGCTTCTTCCTTGGATTTCACCTTAAAAGGATACATATGGGAACTATAGACAATCTGTTTCCAGTCAAAGTCATGGGGATTGAGCATCTTTTGAAGGCCTTTGTATCCGTCTTCAATAAAGATAAGATGCTTGTCATCATGGCGGCGTATTGCCTTGTATATTGTCTGATACGCATGAAACAGCGCCTCTTCACTCGGAGCCCCCGTTGCCTCGTTGATAAGGTCAAAGCCTGCCACCACAGGCTCTGTCTTGTAGCGCTTGGCAATTTTTTCCCAAATTTCCGAGGTTCTTTGAAGGTCTGATGGGTGATGAAACAGTTTGTTGTGGCCAGTACTGCCGGTATGCTCTGCAGGACCTTGACGTCCGGGACATCCATGCATGTCAAGGATAACATATAGACCATATTTGCCAGCAAACGAGATGGCGCGATCAAGCCATTCAAAAAGAGTACCGTGTTCTTCTTCTACAAGATCATACAAAAAAGGCAAACGTACACAGTTACAGCCAGCCTCTTTGATGTTACGAAAATCCTCTTCTGCCAACCACATCTTGCGAAGCTGGTAGCGGATCGCAGCAGTTTGATGCTTGCCAAAGCGCATTTTCATAACCTTCCACAGCGATACATGATCTTGAATAACAGGAAAATCGCTACCTTCCGGAGGCTGTGTCTGAAAGGGCATCATCCACATCTCTTCCACAAGCCATCCACCAAGATTCACTCCTCGCAAAATCACAGGATGTCCCTTCTCATCAACGATCGCTGTTTTGTGGGCACCGAGCCATGGCTGTGCCTGCACGTGACACATATGCAAAGATACAGCAGCTAACAGAAATGTAATAAATTTTTTCATCTTTTCTCTTCCCATTCTCTCACAGCATGTTCTTTTGCTGTGCACACTTTACGTAAGGCAAGCTCAGCATTGAGCCCCTGCTTTTCAGCCGCTTGTACCAACGCAAAAAGCTGCTTGCCTAACTCCTCTTCAGACACTAACGCCACCCGTAGGGCATCATCCCTGGCATCGTCCGGATATTTTGCTTTTTTCATTCGCGACACCATCTTTTGCGCCCGGAGTAGCGACGAAAAAGCGTCCGGAATGCCATCCATGGAGCTTTTTCGAGTTTTATGTGCTGTTTCCTTCTTTTTCAGCTGCTCCCACACTTCCAATACCTGCGCAGAATCTTTCATTGCCTGGGGATCATCGCCAAATACGTGAGGATGTCGTGAAATGATTTTATTGCATACCTTTTTTAACGCATCATCCAGGGTGAAATTGCCAGCGTTTTCTGCCACCTTTGCAAAAAAGATGACATTAAAAAAAAGATCCCCTAGTTCATCTGCCATATGTTCGCTGTCTTTATGTTCGATGGCATCGATAAGTTCACATGTCTCTTCAAGTACGGAATGCCGCAGTGAATGGAGAGTCTGCTCTCTATCCCAAGGGCAGCCATCAGGACCGAGTAGGCGGTTAATGATGTCACACAGTTCAAAAAATTGAGGATGTCTTGTCATTGATAGCTCTTCTATTAAATCTTTCATGAATTTTTTTCTAAAAGCTTGTACCATGATAATTCATTTGGGAATAGGGAACATGAAGAAAAATTCTATCTTTATCGCCGCTACCGGCCAAAACGTCGGCAAGACGACAGTATGTCTCGGAATTTTGTCAGGCCTCAGCAAGCGCTACCCGAGCGTTGGCTTTTTAAAACCTGTAGGACAAGAGCTAGTACAGCTTACAGATGGATGTGAAGTAGACAAAGACGCTGTGCTCTTCAAAGAGTACTTTGGCCTTGATTCTAGCTACGCCACCATGAGCCCCGTGCAGTGCCACTCAAAATTTACCAGGCAATTTCTTGATGGAAAGCTTTCGGAAGAGCACCTGCTAGAACAAATTACCCGCGCTTGGCAAACACTGCAGCAGTCTCACAAGTTTGTCCTTGTAGAGGGAACTGGACATGTCGGTGTTGGATCTCTCTTCAACCTCAACAATGCAAAAGTAGCAAAAGAGCTTGGCCTGGATGTGGTGATCGTCTCTACAGGAGGCATTGGATCTGCATTTGATGAACTGGCATTGAATGTCGAGATGTGCCGCAGCCTCGGAGTGCGTGTACATGGGATTATCCTCAATAAAGTATTGGATGATAAACGAGAGATGATTCTGGAGTACTTTCCAAAAGCATTAAAAAAATGGAATCTCCCTTTGATCGGCTGTATCCCTTACGTTCCATTCCTTTCCAGACCAAGTATGAAAGACTTCGAAATTCTTTTTCGCACACAGCTTTCGTGCGGAGAGGCACATCGCTACCGACATTTTGAAGAAATGCGTCTGGTAGCAGGCTCACTGGAATCCTATGTGGAAGAAATGAGACCCAACCAGCTGATCATCACACCTGCTTGCCGAGAAGATATTATTATTGCCACCGTTGGCAAGCACATGAGAAGCAAGCTTGAGCAAAATCGTGACTTGGAAGGGGGAATGATTCTTACAGGACAAAACGCTCCTAGAGAAGAGCTGCTCAAACGTATAGAGACTCTTGATATTCCTATACTCTATACTCCCCTGTGCAGCTTTGATGTCATGAAAAAGATCAATACCTTCTCAGCCAAAATCCGCCAGGAAGACATCTCAAAGGTCAAGCAAGCGATTGAGGCAGTGGAAACGCATATTGATTTTGAGTGTCTGACAAGCTAATTATGACCTACTTTTACTAACAGATTGTTGGTTCTTAGGTCTGAATAGATCTTTTAACAAAAAGGAATGGCTTATGCGTTACTTACTTATATTGACAATATGGTGTGTGATAGCTGGTGCACAGATAGAAGCAAAAGTCAAAACCAAATCTCCTCAGAAAAGCAGTCAACAATGCGGTCATTGCGAACGAGGACCTAGGGGCTATCCTGGCAAACCGGGACCTCGAGGACCTACTGGCCCAGCCCTTGCAAGCAGCTATGCCTCTTTTTACGCCTCCACACCACTTTTTCAGACACTCAACAACACCGATTCCCTTTTGTTGCAATTTGACACTCCCTACTACCCTTATGTCGGAATCACACCCTCGAGCAGCATTCCTGTCACCTTTGCATCTGAGACGTACGATACTTTTGAAGTCAGCAAAGCAGGAATTTATTTGATTACTTGGTCATTCAAGATTGCTCCGAGTGTAAGCGTCAATTCTACGGCAAAACAAGTAGCCGTCACCTTGTATATGAATGATACCCCTCTTGCGCCAACAAGTATGCAGGCCTGTGTGACTACTCCTTGGGGCCAGACAACTCCTATTGCCTTAACAACCACACTGTCAGGCTCAATGTCCATTCCCCTCTCTCCTACCGACAAAATAAAATTAGAAGTCGTAGGAATTGGAGGAGGTACAACAGAAGAGGTCGCCACGCTTTCAAGCGCTATCCTCACCATTACACAGATTGGGTCATAACCGCTTCTTGCTGTTGCTCATCTTTTCTGCGCCTTGTTTCCAACGCCTTCTCCCAATTTTGCCTTTGCTCGTTTGGGTCACGTTGGGGGACGTTTTCACGCGCGTGTTGCGCTTGCATCGCTCTCATTCTTTCTTTATGCTCCGCATACCAGTAGCGGTAGGTAAAAGCCACAACCCCAATGGCAATTGCTGGTATAGGAATCGCGATACTCAGGATCAATATCAAGTTATCTCCAATATCAAATGAGGTCTGGAAGGGATTTTTCAAAGTAGAGCTACTGCACTGGTCGTTTGCATTACACCCCAAAAACGTAGGAGGCGTGGTGTCACTGTTATTTTTCTTTGTAATGCTAAAATTATAGACCTGGCCAACAGGGAAGGGAATCCCTGAAGGAACATCCAGCGTCGTCCCATTTATAAAATAGGTCACTGCATACCCACCGCTACTAATTAAAGTGACACTGACGACATCGGGGCTAATCCTCACGATCTGGCCATTGATTGGGTTTATTTCAATCAGTGAAGGAGCAGGCGCTGCCGTTTTTACGGTCACATAATCGATACTCCCATTCGATTTGTAGGCAATGAGTATGGTGGTTTTTGATAGAAAGGCAATTTGAGGATTTCCGGGAGAGGAAAGAGTGAAGTTGAGAACGCGTTCAGTTACACCTGTCGTCATGTCAGCGAGCAAAGTCCCGTAGGCTATGCCATATTGCATATTTGCCAGTTGGATATCTCTTGTATACGCCAAGGTATTATTGCCACCATCTGCCACGCTTCTCTGCCCACTAGGTCCGATTCCAGGGTTTGGCAACTGACTACTGGACACCATAGTTTGGCTAGTAGGAAAATAACTGAGAAGAAACTCTGCTGTCTGGTTATTGGTAGAGACAATAATTGGCACAGGCGCCCCAGAAGGCAGAGGCGTTCTTACTCCGACAATTTTCTCAACTAGATTTTCACCTATTGATGTTTGATTCAGATCATGAATGTAGGTAGCATCCACAGTCCCGAATTGATTGTAAATAGTGACGTAGAGCTTGCTTGATGTCGACGGCCTATGAAAGACAAATACCCTTCCATCTTGCACACTTACAGCCTCTGGAGTGACAGTCGTAGAAGAGTCAATGGTGGCTCCTCTTGAGCTGAGCTGATTTGTCGAATTTGTCGTGGTATAAGAACTTGTTGCATTATTTACGGTAGGAATAGACATCCCCCTTCCTGATTTGGCGACAGAAGGAGCTGCAGTATCTGTAACAAAAAGGTTGACCGCATAAGGAGGTGTCAGCAAGGTTTGATTACCAGATGCGGTAGAAAAGACACTGTGGAACATTCCTCCAGCTTTTCTGGCCACCACATGGAAAAAGTTGGAGTCGCACCCGCTGACAAAATCAGCAGGAGCTGCTAGAGAAGGAAGAAGTGCCGAAATGTCTGTAACATTTGATTCTTTTGATAAAATTCCTTGCTGATAGGTAAAGAACTCTACTATTTGCCGATCTCCCACCGCTCCAAAAACAGCTAGCTTACAGAGAGTAAAATTTGTGACATTCTGAAGCAGTATTTGGGGACTAGAAATGATAAACGGGGTAGATGAGTCAGGAGGCGAGTTTTGTTCAATGCTTCTTTTGTAAGGTGATGCCAAGGCATTTCTGATCTGCCAGTAGCGCTCACTTGGAAGCAGCCTGCGCAGCGCATGCTCTATATAATCCCACTCATCCACTTCATCACCATCTCTTACAATAGGCTGACCTAAATGCTCTTGTATTTCCTTCACAATACTCTGTTCGAGCTTGTCATCCCATCGACCATTGATGGCTTCTTGGAGCTTCGGCAACAACCTGTTGAATAGAGCAATTGACTGACCTGTTTTTACTAGATTAACATGCTTTTCACTTAACCGAGGGGGAGGGGGATTACTCACAAACAGCTTACGAAGCAAATAGGCAAGAGAGTTGTCTTGAGCCGCAAGATGCAAGCTACCAAGTGCCACATAATTGCCGCTCAATGGCGCCGAAATAGAAGCAAGTATCGTGGTAAGTGCAAAAGCCATAAGAATGTCCTCCAGCAAGGTGTCTGAAAACACTTCAGACCATCTCACAATCACTTATTATCCACAATACTCATTTTAGAAACGGGATTATGTTCGCCTGTCGATTCATAAAACAGAGCGTATGACATCTGAGAGGATGTTTACAAAGTGCTAATTGCCTATATTCGAAATCTGTCTTGCGCTGTGTTGCAATTTCTCACCACATCAACGACTAGCTGCGAAGGGCCAGCGGCTCTCTACTTCTCCACCAAGAAGAAAAAGTCGCAAATAGTTGCTGAGGGCTAATTTCACGTATACAGGCCCCTGTCTTACATGTCCGAAGCCGTGAACAGCGCCTGTCAAATTGCTCTCCATAGGGACAGCTTCCCTGAAACGAAAAATGGTGACTGCCAAGGGGCCGATATTTGAAACTGACAGACGGCCCGAAAATGCCAAAAGTAGGTGTCCTACAGGTTCCTGCAAGGTGCAGCGGTAAAGAATCCATCGCAATTACAAGCTGCATATTTTTCATCAAATGCTGCAATAAGGGCAGCGTCGGACGATCAAGTAGCGTTGCAGAGCCCTGAAAATGTTCTACAAGAGCTTGAGCCTCTTTTTTTTCAGCTGCAGATCCTGCGAGAATCACATAGTGGGGACGAAAAGCTTCTTGAGACATGCGCAAAAATAGTTCCAGATCTTCCTGGATCATTTTTTTGTTTTGCCAATAAGAGCCTGGACAGACCATCCAGCTGTTTGTTGGGAGCTGTTGTTGCCATTGTGAAAGTAGCTTTTCTTCTTCAGTAGTCAGCATCAGACA